>DATCLA010000032.1:0-2398 GCA_036564195.1 Bacillota bacterium | reverse complement strand
AATAATGAGGTATAATTTTTCAATTTTAATTTAAACAGGAGGTTGGAATAATGAGGTATGCTTCACGTCGTTTGACAATAGTAGGTGTACTGCTGCTGACGGTAATGTTAGTAATAGCCGGTTGCGGTGAAAAGGAACCTGAGATCATTAAGATCGGGGTTGTGGCACCACAGACCGGCGCGGTGGCTGCCTATGGTGAAGGGGCGAGGGACGGTGCCCTGCTGGCTTTTGAAAAAATCAATGCTGCCGGAGGGATTAACGGTAAAAAGATTGAACCAATCGTTGAAGATAACAAAGGCGATCAGGCCGAGACTACCAATGTTATCAATAAATTAATCAGTAAAGATAAGGTAGTTGCGATTGTGGGCCCGGTAATCAGCGGCACCTCCATTGTAGCCGGCCCGATTTGTAATAAAGAAAAAATTCCAATGATCAGTCCTTCCGCTACGGCAGTAGAAGTTACCAATGCCGGTGAATATGTTTCCCGCGTCTGTTTCCTTGACAGTTACCAAGGGGCAGTGATGGCTAAATTTGCCGCTGAAAATCTGAAAGCGAAAACTGCTGCGGTCCTATTTGATGTAGCCAGCGACTATAGTATGGGGATGAAAGATGAATTTATCAAAGAGTTTGCCAAATATGGGGGAGAAACTGTACAGACGGTCTCCTTTACCGGTGGCGATACTGATTTTAGCGCCCAATTGACCAAAATCAAAGCAGCTAAGCCGGAAATTATTTACTTACCGGCGTATTATAATGATGACGCCCTGATTCTTCGTCAAGCCCGAGGCCTTGGCATTACAGCTTCCTTCCTCGGTGGCGACGGCTGGGACGCCCAGGAATTGATTGACAGTGCCGGAAAAGCTGCCGAAGGGTGTTATTTTTCAACCCATTATTCAACCAATGACCCGTCGGAGATTGTCCAGAACTTCTTAAAAGACTACCAGACTAAATATAAAAAGTTTCCCATTGTCTTTGCCGCGCTTGGTTATGATGCAGCGGGCCTGCTGGCGGATGCCATTAAACGCGCTGATAGTCTAGATTCGGAAAAGATTAAGGACCAAATTAATAAAACTACTGATTATGCAGGTGTAACCGGTAACATTACGTTGGATGCCAACCGGAACCCGATTAAAGATGTCGCTGTGGTCACTGTTAAAAACGGCAAGTTTGAGTTAGTTACCAAGATGCGCTTGTAATTGCGGGGTAGTTTTGGCAAAGAAGGGAATGCTTCTTTGCCTTCTTTTGTTACTAAATTTAAAGATATGAATTGAAAATGTTTAAGTATAAGGGTGTGTAGGCATGGCGGAACTGTTGCAACAGATTATCAACGGATTAAGCCTCGGAAGCATTTATGCGTTAATTGCCTTGGGATATACTATGGTTTACGGGATTATTCAATTGATCAACTTTGCTCATGGCGATATTTATATGGTTGGAGCATTTACCGGCTACTTTGCTATTGTCAGCGGCTTGCCTTTTCCGGTTGCTTTATTGTTGGCCATGGTATGTCCGGCGGTGATGGGTGCGGTGATTGAACGGATTGCTTATAAACCGTTGCGCTATTCCCCCAGAATTACCGCATTAATCACTGCCATTGGCGTATCGTTGTTATTGGAGAATTTGGGAATCTTGATTTTAAGCCCGGATCCCAGGCCGTTTCCGCAGGTTTTTGAAGTAGCCCCCTTTAAGCTCGGTGGAGTAACCATTTCTGCGCCTCAGATTCTTACCTTTGCGGTGACCTTGACATTGATGATGGCATTAACCTTTTTTATCAGGCATAGCAAAACCGGTAAAGCGATGCGGGCTTTGGCTCAGGATCTGGAAGCTGCGCAATTGATGGGGATTAATATTAACCGGATTATTGCGGCAACCTTTACGATTGGCTCTACTTTGGCGGGAGCGGCCGGTGTAATGGTAGGGATCCTAATTCCTCGAATTGAACCTTTAATGGGAGTTATGCCCGGTCTGAAAGCTTTTGTAGCAGCGGTGATCGGAGGAATCGGAAGCATACCTGGAGCGATGCTGGGCGGCTTATTAATGGGTTTAGTGGAGACGCTGGCTACCGGCTTTATCTCTTCCACCTGGCGTGACGCTATCGCCTTCGGCCTCCTGATTCTGATCTTGCTTTTTAAACCATCCGGAATACTCGGTCATAATGTACGGGAGAAGGTATAGATGATTACTATGAAAAAAGAAACAATATCACTGAAGAGTTGCGTCTTCCCGGTGGGTCTGGCTTTGCTGATCGTGATTAATCTCTTTTTTTTACTTGACTTCTTTGGCATTGAGATCATTGACCGGTATTACCGGGGGATTCTGATTTTGATGCAGATCAATATTATTTTGGCGATTAGTTTAAATCTAATCAGCGGAGTAACCGGAATGCTCTCCCTGGGTC
>DATCLA010000031.1:0-32403 GCA_036564195.1 Bacillota bacterium | reverse complement strand
GGTTCTACCGATAATACCACCTTGACCTTTACTGCATTACATAAACTCACCATGTTGCCCCAACCCGGTAAGGTAGTGGCTGATTTCGAGATGGAAGGTAGTCGTAAAGGTTTGATGTTTAATAAATTTTCTGGCCGGGCTTGTGCCGACGTTGAAGTCTGGGTTGCTCCGGAGGAGTTGACCGGAGTGGTCAAAATCAATAAAATTACCGAACTGAAACTGGATCATACCCTCGGACTGGTTGAAGGGATTATCAAGGGTTTAGTCAATGCCAAGATGAAAGGGGAAGAAATTCGCTTCTCCTGGAAATGAGGAATTAACAATTCCGGAATGACCTAATTATGATTTTATGATATTATCAGAGGTAATTAATTATTGCTTGGCAATTGAGGTGGTTAACGATGGAACTGAATCACTGGTTAAACATGGAACTGACACCGGTAGCCCAGGCGTTGGAGGAGATTAACCGCGAACATTTTTTTACCGAGAAAACCATCGGCTTTGCCGGTAAGAAAAATGTAAAACAAGTTGTACATCATTTGCGTTCCGCCTTATTTCCCGGTGTCTATGAGGCATTCCCCATTGATGAAAGCCGGGTAAACATTTTAATCGGTAATAACCTGCGCCTGGCAGCGCTGGACCTGAGTAACTTAATTGAGAAAGCTTTGAGTAACCGTTGCGATTTAAATAAGGACAGTCACCGCGATTGTACTCAATGCCGGGACCAATCCACTGCGATTACCATCGAACTGATTAAGAGCCTGCCCCGGCTGCGCGAGAAATTGCAGACCGATATCGAAGCAGCGTATAACGGTGATCCGGCAGCCCGGACTACGGAAGAAATTTTATTGAGTTACCCATCGATCAACGCTTTAAGTATTCACCGGATCGCCCATATCTTATACGAGTTTGAGGTGCCGGTAATCCCCAGAATTATGGCGGAGTACGCTCACGAAATGACAGGGATTGATATTCATCCGGGAGCAACTATCGGCGATTACTTCTTTATTGACCATGGCACCGGAGTGGTCATCGGTGAGACTTGTACTATCGGCAGCCATGTCAAACTTTATCAAGGAGTAACTTTGGGAGCGAAAAGTTTTACCCTTGATGAGCGCGGTAACCCGGTCAAGGGGATCAAGCGCCATCCGGATATCCAAGACCATGTGGTGATCTATGCCGGAGCCACTATTTTAGGAGGCGATACTGTCATCGGCCATCATGCGGTGATCGGTGGAAATGTCTGGCTGACCCAGTCAGTACCGCCGTTTTCGCGGGTATATAATGCGCAGCCATCGCCAATTATAAAATTGGAAAACCAGGAATGAAGGGGGTCTAACTAATAATGTTTCCCAAAGGGTTTGTGTGGGGTGCCGCCACTGCGGCCTATCAGATTGAAGGGGCGGCAACGGCGGACGGAAAGGGGCTTTCGATTTGGGATCAATTCTGTCGGGAGCCCGGTGCGGTTGTATCGGGTGACAGCGGTGCGGTTGCCTGCAATCATTACCAGCTGTTCCGGGAAGATGTAGCGTTGCTTAAGGAAATTGGTTGCCAAGCCTATCGTTTGTCCCTTTCCTGGCCTCGGATCATTCCGGAAGGTCGGGGCGCGGTTAACCTTAAGGGATTGGACTTTTATGACCGGCTCGTTGATGAACTGTTGCAGCAGGGGATTACTCCCTATATCACCCTCTACCATTGGGATTACCCAGCTGCGCTTCACCGTCAGGGCGGCTGGTTGAATCCGGACAGCCCCGAATGGTTTGCCCGGTATACCCAAATAGTGGTGGAACGGCTGTCGGACCGGGTTACAAATTGGTTTACTTTTAATGAAAACAAAATTTTCATACTTAACGGTTATTTAACCGGAGAACACGCTCCGGGGGTTATTTCCAGTCTTGCCGATGTACTGCAAATTCATCATCAAGTGTTACTGGCCCATGGTAAAGCAGTTCAAGCCATTCGACAATCCGCCAAGCAAAAGTGCCAGGTTGGTATGGCGTCGGCGGTGGCTCCGAAACTACCGGCTACTCTGAGCCAAGCCGATGTGGAAGCTGCCCGTAAGGCTAATTTTGTCCCATATTCACCGGACCCCTGGGTGGAGAGTATCTGGTCGGATCCGGCTTACCTGGGGGATTATCCGAAGGAAATGTACCAGCTGATGGAAGCGTACCTGCCGGAGATCCACCCGGACGACCTGAAAATCATTGCTCAGCCGTTAGACTTTCATGGTTTAAATATCTATTTCGGGGAACGGGTCCGGGCAGGCCGGGACGGCCAACCGGAAAAGCTGGCATTGGGACCGGGCCACCCCCGGACGGCTTTTAACTGGCCGGTGTTACCGGAAACTTTGTATTGGGGCGTCAAGTTCTTTTATGAACGTTATCATAAACCGATTTACATTTCGGAAAACGGCCTTTCCAACCCGGATTGGGTCGCCCTGGACGGTAAAATACATGATCCGCAACGGATTGACTTTACCCGGCGTTATCTCCGGGAATTGCAAAAAGCAATTGATGATGGCGCCGAGGTTAAGGGCTATTTTCACTGGTCTTTGCTGGATAACTTCGAATGGGCGGAAGGCTACCGGCAACGCTTTGGTTTGGTATATGTTGATTTTTCTACCGGAGAACGGATTATCAAGGATTCGGGTTATTGGTACCGTCAGGTGATTGAGAGTAACGGAGGAATTTTATAAGAGTAGTTTTCGATTGGTTGAAAACTTTGAAAGTCCTGTTAAAGCGGGACTTTTTCTTTTGCTGTTTGGAAAGTCCCATAATTCCGGGACTTATATTTATGTTAAATATATGGTAATAATTAGTTAAGAGAGTTTAATCTTTAAACAGCTAACCGGGGTTTATCATCACTAGCCTGAGGGAGGATTTTTCCAATCAAGGCGGTAAGTTGTGCTTAACGAATCAGCCAAAAATCAAAAATTGCGAGGTGAAAGAGATGAATGCACTGCCCCAGCCTTGCCTGGGTTTTGAGAGCAGCCGATTGGTGGATGTTACTGAGGAAGCGCCGGAATTTGCAGTAAAAAGGTACCCATTGGTAAATCTAAAAGCGGGAAAGGTTGTAATCGATGGAAAGGAGATCGCCTTTAAAGAAACCGCCTTAATGAACGGTAAATTACGGATGATCCTTCCGGAGGATTTCCGGCCCATCCCTACCGTCCAACGCTATTATCAATCGGGGCCCGTACCGGATTTACTCTTGACCGATGCCAGCGGCGTAATCCAGCTTGCCATGACCCACCTTAATCAAAAGGTCAGTAATGATACTGAGGTAACCGCCTACCAATACGAAACGCAACAGTTGCTAAAAAGGACGAATCCCTCTATAGAGTGGCTGCTGGGAGGGGTTAAGGATATCAGCGGACGACAGATTGGCTTTTATGAGTTTATTATTCCGTTGGCGGGAACTGGCCACTATCAGCTGAGCTTTTTTTTAGAATTAGAGCAAAGAATTTTAAGCGGTAATTTTGTTTGCACCGACCGGAAGCTCCGTAGTTGGAAGACTCTCTTTTACCAAATGCTGGGGTCATTAAGGGTGATCACCTCGCAGGATTGGATAGACTGAGTTTGCCCCGTATTTGGGATTAACGCGGAAGATGTCTCCAGCTTTCCGTTGCGACTATAATTTTAGGAGGTTACCAGTGAAGCAGATCTTAACTAAAGTGATGGTTACTGTTTTAAGCGCTATTTTGGCATTTGGCGCCTGTAGTTCATGGGCGTTTTTACAGGAAAGGAGGACCATACCTTACCCGCCGTTTACTCCTTTAGAAGGTGCGGCTGCTTACGCTGGTCGCTGTAACCATAATAATTCGGCATACTTTACTAAACTGGATGTGTACGGACTCAAATCAAACCAAAACCTAACGATTTTACCTCGGTTCCGGACTTATCAACAGACTACCGAAGTAACCTGTGGCCCCGCATCAGCCTTAATGGTATTGTATCATTATGGGAATAAAAGTTGGACTGAGGCCAAAATAGCCCGAATCATGCGGACCCATGAGGATCTTGATGGTGACAACTATGAAAACCGGGGCGAAGCCAACGAACGTGGGGAGTGGGGTACATCTACCGACCGGATGGTTAAGTTTTTTACCCAGATTGGTTGGAAGGTTCAGTCCTCCTTAACCGAGGGCAGGTTAGCCGGGGGCAAAACATTCTCAAGCCATGAACAGTTTAAGGAATGGCTTATCGGGCACTTAAAGCAAAATACTCCGGTAATGGTAGAATGGATTGACTGGATGGGTCATTGGCAGGTGATTATTGGCTATGATACTATGGGAACTCAGACTTTAGGCGATGATGTGATTATCTTCGCTGATCCTTATGACACTTCCGATCATTGGCAGGATGGTTATTATATTTATAACGCCCAACGCTTCTTTTATATGTGGGAGGACAAACAAATTTTACCAGAATCACAACAGTATCAACAATGGATTATCGCCAGACCCTAAAGCGGCATAGATAAAAGAAGATTATCTTTATCACTGATTTTGGGAAAGATCAGTGATTTTTTTTGAAATAGGAATAAGTCCTTTCAGGAATGGCCTAATTCTATTATTTAATATTTACCTCTAATCCATAAAAAAATATATTGCTCTTAATTTAAGCTAAATAATATAAATTGGGTCTAAGTTCCGGTAATTATGCAAATCTCTCAGTTAAGACAGGGGAGAAGATAAGTAAATTGTAAAATATAGGCAGACAATTATTGTCAACCTCAGGGTCTTTGGATTATAATGGATTATAGGTAATTAAGATCCAGTGAGGCCATTTTTGGTTTTTAACAATATCCTGCAAATTAGGTTGGCAATAATCAAATTTAGGCAACCGGAGTCCGGACATGGGTAAACATTCTAAAGTAATCAGGCTGGCTTGTTGTAGAAATATTGAAATCGGAGGGGTGCGGCAATGGCTTTTTATCAAAGGAAAATCAATGAACAATCCGTTTTTGCTATTTCTGCACGGCGGACCAGGCGGGGCGGAGTGGCCTTTGGTAAGAAAATTCAATTTACCACTGGAAAATTATTATACCATAGTATATTGGGACCAACGCGGCGCCGGAAAATCATTTACCGGAACAACTCCTAATATGCATGTTGAGCAGTTTATCGCCGATACCAAAGCGGTGACCGATTATTTACAGCAAGAGTTCTTACAAACCAGAGTGTTTGTGGTCGGACATTCCTGGGGAAGCTTATTAGGAATGTTGACTGCTAAAAAATATCCCCACCTGTTTGAAGGATTTATTGGAGTAGGGCAATTTGTGTCCGGAAAAGAGAATGAGGCGATTTCATATCAATTTACGAAAGACTGTGCTAAACAAAGAAAAAACAAAAGGGCAATCGCTCAATTGGAACAGATCAATCAGCCCCATCCTTACGGTACCATTGACCCCGATGGTAAATGGTTTAATGATCTGTTAATTCAACGGGAATGGCTGTTCCGTTTTGAAGGTTGTATCTATGGTGAAAGTAACAGACTGAAATGGGCCCTTCCCTATTTTATAACACCGGAATATAGTTGGCTTGATTTTGTTAAATTTTTAAAAGGGTATTATTATTCATTAAGGTTAATGTGGCCCGAGATCGTAAAATATAATCTGTTTGAACAGATACCACAAATGGAGATCCCTTGTTATTTTTTTATCGGTAAACATGACTATAATACTCCTTTTGAGTTGGCGCAGAGATACTTTGAACAGTTAAAAGCTCCTCGCAAAGAGTTGATCTGGTTTGAAAATTCGGCGCACCATCCCATGTATGAAGAAGCTCCAAAATTTAATGCTCTCTTAATTGATTTAGTAAGATGATTCTCAATCGTACCAGCATCAACCAAAAATTAATAACCTTACTGCTGGTTTTGGGGATGGCCAGTAATTATCGGTTGACCCTGGAAAATACCGTATGGAGTCAACTGACTGAAGATGCTGAATTCAACCGGATGATCTTTGACCTTTGTTTAAATTTTATCAGCCTTTTTATCTTTACCGGCTCGATTGTGGTGAACTTTTTTAATATTAAAGCCATTATTAAGGTCAACCTGCTGATCTTATTTATTTCAGTGGCAAGTCTGCTTTTTGAAGACTTTCGTAGCATTAAAATCATTTATATGATTATGGGGGGGTCCTTGGGGACTTTTTATATAACCTATATCTACTTGATGATTCATGGGCTTGATCCGACAACCAGAAGTAGACGAATCGGGCTGATTTTATTATGTGTCTATCTTTATAAATATTTTACCGACTATCTAATAGCACTGGGTGGTTTACAGATCGTACTGACGCTACAATTGTTAATTTATTCCGGAATTTTTGTGACTGTAAACAAACTTAAATTCGAAGCTGATCGCACCAGTTATTTAAATAAATATTACAAAACTTCCTACTCGTTTTTGTTGGTTTTAGGAACATTGATTTGTATAAGTTACTTTCAAGTTTTTTTAGTGGGTACCGATCACAAGCTATTAGCGATTATCAACCAACCGGGCTTGAACTGGCTTAATCAACTGGTACATCTGGTGATCTGTTTTGGGTTTTTTGTCCATAAAGGGAGCCTCAATTATCCCCAAATTATCTACTTTTCGCTATTATCGCTAGTTCTTGCGTTTATGCTGGGTGCTTTACCCGTTAAAGCTGCAGCTTTAATTTGTATTTTTTATAACATTTCTGATGCGCTGGGAGATATTTTTCTATTTAACTTATTGGGCGATTTTATTACCAAGCACAGGCAAAAGCCGTTATTTTTATCCCTGATTGCCTTGTTTATGACCTTGGGCGTCAGTGGTGCCTCCTATTTTGTCAATGGGATCAGTTCCCGGGTTAATGATAATGTCATCCTGATTTACAGCTGTATTTTGATTGTCTTTGGCTTTTCATTACTGTTGATACCGTTTCTCAACCGGAAAATTGAAGAAGACTTGTATGAAATTTATTCACTAAAAGCCAGGAAGAACGAGTTTGTTTCCCTATTCAACCATTCGTTAAAGAATTTGGCTGCGCAAATGAGTTGCGGGATTGAAGTTTTAAAAGCCCATCAACACCAGGCTAATCGGGCCGTTGCCGAAACCTTGGAGCTAATGTCAGATTCGGTAAACCGAATGTTAAAGACGGTAAAAAGTATCGATTCCCAATCCGGAAAGATGCTAATTACCCGGGAAACCTGCGAGATGCGGGATTTGATCACTGCGGTACTGGAAGCGGTTAAAATAACGTCTGTTAATAAGAAAATTACCGTTACAACCGTATTTGATGAAGATACCGGTCTTGTCTGTGATAAGGAAAAAGTAATTGAAGCATTATACAATATTATTAAAAATTCCTATGAAGCGATTGGGAAAGAAAACGAAGGTCAAATAAGAATTGAAGTCTATAAAAATAACCATCAGCTGATTTGTAAAGTTACCGATAATGGCTGCGGAATTTCAAACCAGGATATCAATAAAGTGCTTAAACCATTCTATTCGACAAAAAAAGTAAGTAATGACAACTTTGGTTTGGGTTTAACTTATTGTAATGCGGTCATGAAGGAACATGACGGCCTGATTGACATCGAAAGCCAAGAAAACGTGGGAACAATGGTTAGTCTGATTTTTCCGGTTCGATAATTAAATTAAGAAATTGCGTAATTCCTGATTTAAGCTTTGTATTGATAGAGATACATCCGGGCTAGTCACCATATATTGTGGTTAAAAGGTTTATTAAGGTAATTAGGCAATTCCCTCAAGTGAATGGAGTAGAATTAGCTTGAACAAAATTAAAATTTTGATTATTGATGATGAATTGAGTTGGTCAAGGCAAATAGCGGTTTTTCTCAATATGGAACCGGATCTATTGGTGGTGGGAACAGCTAATAATAAAGCGGAAGGGTGCCGGTTAGCGCGAATATTGAAGCCTCAGATTATCTTGTTGGATCTGTATTTGGAAGGAAACGGCCCGGATGGATTAATCGTGCTGCAAGAGTTGGTAAAGGAATGCCATACCAAGGTTATTGTAGCAACTGTGGAGGAAGATCCCAGATTTATCAAGGAAGCATTGTTGTCCGGAGCTACTGAATATGTGATTAAGGATAATTTTAAAACTTTACCGGAAATGATCAGGACAGCGCAGCAAAGGCAGCTGCCGGCGGAAATTATGGCCAAACTGGCCAAGGAGTATCTACTTGTAAATAAGCAGGAAGAACTGTTGGATGAATTCAACTTAACCGCTAAGGAAAAACAGGTTTTTAATTGTGTAGCCCGTAACTTAACCTGTCGCCAGACTGCCCGGGAACTAGGGGTTGAAGAAAAAACTATCAAAAATTATAAAACTTCAATCAATGAAAAACTTAATACTAAGGGCAATTCCAAAAAAGCAGTTGAAAAAGTCCGGCGGCTGCTTGACTTTTTTTAACCCAAATATTAACATAGATGGTAGCTAATACCGGTAAGGACAATACCTTATAACTTAATTCCCAGGTTAAGTTTTGTATCAAAGGAATTCCGGGAGAGCTAAATGGATCGGAAAAAAATAGTCATTCTCGATGATGATGAAGGGATCATTGAAGTCCTGAAATCGCAATTATTGGATTATGAAGTAGTTGGGTTTGTCAATGCTAAAGAGGCCTTATCAGCCATGCAACGCCAACACTTTGATCTGTTTATCCTGGATTACTTTCTCTACGATACCAACGGGGCGGAAGTGATCAAAAATTTACGCAAATTTGACAAAAAAATTTATATCTTTCTGTTAACCGGTTACAAGGATGATATCCCTGGCATTGAGACTCTAGAACGACTGGATATCCAATTTTACTGTGAAAAATCGGTGGACATTGAGAATATTATTATTAACATTAAATCGGTGCTAAAATCGATTGACTTTATTAAGTCGGAAAACGTCGAAACATTCGGGGCACGCTTAAAACGGCTCAGAACGATCTTTCATTTAAGTCAGGACGATATTGCCAGAATAGTGGGAGGACGGGGACGGACTACGATTGGTAATTGGGAAGCCGGATTAGCTGAACCTAACATTGATGCCTTAAAAAAGCTGGCCACTTTTTTTGGAGTATCAATTGACTATCTTTTGTGTCATGAAACCGATTACCGCAAAATTTTACAGCCGGATGATAGTAAATCGTAACTGAAAACCAGAAATTACCTTAGATAAGTCAGGTTTTTCCCAAATTGAAGGACCTGGCTTTACTTTTTATGTTAAATAGTTGGTCTTATACCAAAAAATATGGCAATTTTATGTAAAAAGCGCCTTTAGTTCTACTGCAAATAGAGGTTGACATAGTCAACAAATTTGGCTTATAATTAATCCATAGTTTACCAATAATAGATAAAAAAGTAAAGAAACTCTGTTAAAAGAGTAGGTTCAATCTAATTGAAGCGTTACGCTCTTGGAATGGCGCATTCATTGTGGCGGACGACTGGATCGGAAAAGCCGGATTTAGCCTGGAAGCAATTTAAAAGACTATTTTTGCAGGCAAATCCAGACTAGTGTGCAAAACTAAAATTCTGAGGTGAAGCAGATGAATATGCCATCGATTTGGAAACGGGAACTGACTCAATGGATGGATCTATTAAAACAGCCGCTATTAGCAGAGAACGAAGCGACAACGGCGGACTCAAAAACCATTACGATTTTAAAGAACGGCGTCCCGGTTTGTTGTTATCCGGCCAGTTTGTTGAATGGTAAATTAACCATGACTTTACCGCAAAGCATCCAACCGGTGGCTCCGGAACCCTATCAGTTAAATACTTTACCTGGGGTAGAGCTGGAGGATGTGGACAAGCAGGTCAAAATTACCCTGACCCATCTTGATCAAAGAGCAAGAAATAATGGTGATGTACTTGACTATAAAAATCAAGTGAAACAAGCACTTAAAATGATGAATCCAGCAACCGAGTGGTTATTAGGCGGGGTTAAGGAGGTCCGCGGATTACAAATTGCTTTTTTTGAAGTTATTACCACAATGTTGGGTATGGGTCTGTATAACCTTTATTTTTTTCTGCCCTTGCAACAACGGGTGGTTAGCGGCAAATTCATCTGTGCCAATGGGGTACTTAAGGAATGGCGACCGGTTTTCTACCAGATCATGGGATCAATTGAAACTAAAGGTTTTGAGAAACGAACCTTCCGAAATTTAGTGCAGACTCTCTTTTAGGCCGATGTTGGCCTCAACTTATCATCTTATCATCTTAAAGCAATGGGTGGTAGTTATCATATAAAGAGTCAAATTGAATCTTAAATCTAAATATGATGAAGGGGGAATTGCGGTGGGTAGGTTTACGATTCCGCGGGATATTTACTACGGCAAGGATGCTATGGAGGAGTTAAAAAATTTACGAGGTTACCGGCGGGCCTTGGTGGTTACCGGGGGGACATCTATGCGCAAGTTTGGGTTTTTGGATCGCCTGACCGCGATCTTAACAGAGGCAGGCATGGAAGTTAAGCTTTTTGAAGGAGTCGAGCCGGACCCATCCATTGAAACCGTAATGGCCGGAGCTGAAGCAATGAGTAGTTTTCAACCGGAGGTAATCATCGCTTTAGGTGGCGGTTCGGCAATTGATGCCGCTAAAATAATGTGGGTCTTTTATGAACACCCGGAACTGACCTTTGAAGCTATTAAGACTCCGTTTTCATTGCCGAAACTAAGGAACAAGGCCATTTTTGTAGCAATTCCTTCCACCAGTGGCACCGGTACGGAAGTTACCGCTTTTGCCGTAATAACCGACAATCGAACTAAGATTAAATATCCCATTGCCGACTTTGAAATTACTCCGGATATCGCTGTTTTAGATAGTAACCTGGCCCTGACTATGCCTCGGACCTTAGTGGCTCATACCGGGATGGATGCTTTGACTCATGCCATTGAGGCCTACGTCTCGACCGCTCGGTCGGACTTTGCCACTTCTTTAGCTTTGGAAGCGGTTACAATGTGTTTTGAAAATTTGGTTGATTCCTATTGCGGTGATGTAGCAGCCCGGGACAAGATGCATTTAGCGCAGTGCCTGGCGGGGATGGCTTTTAGTAATGCTTTACTCGGCATCACTCATAGCTTGGCCCATAAGACCGGCGCCCATTATCAAATTCCCCATGGTTGTTGTAATGCTATCTTACTTCCCTATGTTATTAAGTACAATTCAAAAAAGTGTATGTCTAAGTATGCTCAAATTGCCCGAAGGTTGGCTTTGCCCGGTAATACCGATAAACAACTTACCGATGCCTTGATTGATGCAATTAAGCTTCTCAATCAAAAACTGGAGATTGCTCCGACGTTTAAAGAGTATGGTATTAGTGAAGCACAATTTATGGAGAAAGTGGACTATATTGCCGAAAACGCCCAAAAAGATCCCTGTACTGATTGTAACCCGCGCTTGACCAGTGAAAATGAGTTAAAAAAGATTCTGGAATGCGCATATTATGGAAGGGCCGTAAACTTTTAGGCAAAGATGAAAACCTATAACATCCAATACCAAAGTTACCGGCAAATTCAAGAAGCTCTTGCTAAAGCCGGGATCACTCCTAATTCGCCCAATATTCTGGTTCAAGTATTTACTTCTATTTGCAGCAGAAAAAAGATCACTGCAGTATGTAATCAGATTAAAGAAATGTTGCCGGAAGCGAAGATTATTGGAGCAACTACTGCTGGAGAGATTATTGAAGAAAAAATAGTTAATCATTCAATAGTTTTAAGTATTTCCGTTTTTGAAGCCACCACCATCAAGACCGCCATCTTTGAGTGTAATAATCCCTTAACAGACAGTTTTCAGCTTGGAGTAAAGGTTGCCAACACCTTAATCACTTCAGACAGCAAAGTAATGATCCTGTTTAGCGACGGCATCCATACCAACGGTGAAAATATTTTGAAAGGAATTGACAGTGTCAATAACCAGATAATTGTGGCCGGAGGCCGCGCCGGGGATAATGGATACGTCAGGGAAACCTTGGTTTTTGATGGGAATCAAATCGTAAATTGCGGAATTGTTGCTGCGGTATTAGATAATAAACAATTGTATGTACAAAACCTGCAATCATTGTGTCTGGAACCTATTGGAAAGAAGATGACAGTTACCAGGGCGGTGGATGACAGGGTCTATACCTTAGATAATATTAATATTAAAAGAATTTACAAAAAATATTTGGGTGAAGAAATCGCTAATAACCTACCCAAGAGCGCCACTGAATTTGCGTTTGTATTGAACCGTAAGGGATTTAACATTGCCAGAGTGGCATTTGGGGAGAATTACGATGAAGGCTTAAGATTTATCGGAAACATCTATGAAGGTGAAAAAATATATTTCAGTTATGGAAATTATGACCTGCTTTTAAGAAGAACGGAAGAAATTTTAAAACAGATTATTAGCAAACCTGTTGAAGGCATTTTTGTTTTTTCGTGTACCGTGAGAAAGGTATTTTATCAAAGAAGAATTACCAAGGAAATCTCACCTTTATCCCAAATAGCTAATACCAGCGGTTTTTTTACTTACGGAGAGTTTTTTCATGTCGAAAATAGAAATGAATTGTTGAACTTATCGACAACGATCTTGACTTTAGCAGAGAATGAGTCCTATAAACAGTATTATAGCGTCTTAAAAGCCGCTAACACCATTGAAAATTTTATTGACAGCAAACAAGAGATTATTATTAACGCTTTTACTCATCTCACTAACACGGTCACTAAGGAACTGGATAAGATCAACAAAAACCTTTTAGCTAAAAATAATGAATACAAAAAATTATTGGAAGACTATAACCAGAAAAATCGTGAACTTCAAAATAGCAATCTGAAACTGATCGAACAACAAAATAAGATGATTCAGATGGAACGCATTGCAACCCTAGGTCAATTGGTGGGGGGAATAGCGCATAATTTAAAAACTCCCTTAATGACCAGTAGCGGCGGTATTTTAAAATTACAACAAAACACAGTTAAAGTAAGAGAGTTTTTAGCTGATTTACCTGACGCTCGCCTCGAAGAGGTCCAGGCCCTAATAGACGATAGCATCAAATGGCAGGAGCATATTAAAAAGAATTTAATCTATATGGCAGATGTTATCAATGCGGTGCAAGGGCAAGCAAAATGTATCAACTCCAGCAGCAGCTTTACTATAGCGGAGGTGGTTGAAAAGATCCGGCTCTTACTTGAGCATGAGTTTCAAAGGAAAAAGTGCCTGCTCAAGTTTAAGATTGATATTGATCAGACTAAGTCAGTTAAAGGGGACATTAATAATCTGGTCCAAGTTCTTAATAATATTGTGATTAACGCTCTCGAATCTTACCATGGCAAAGGCGGAACAGTAGAATTAACCATTGAATTACAAGGCAGTTATATTAAGTTTACCATTAAAGACAACGGCAAAGGAATACCGAAAGAAATATCCAGAAAAATTTTTAAAGAAATGATTACTACCAAAGGGAAAAACGGTTCCGGCCTGGGCCTATATATCTCCTACCTAATCATTAGGACGCAATTTTACGGTGACATTTATTTTCAAGATAATGCCGGTAAAGGGACAACGTTTTATATCTTAATTCCCAGTTACAACGGAGAACATAAAGCCCAGCCGGAATTGGTCGGTAATTGCTAAAAATTTCAGCCTAAAGTGAAACTAAGTGAAAAACGAAAAAACGGGTGACTGCTTTTGGCAGCCGCCCGTTTTAGCAAATTGCGGCGTTACTCCGCTTTAATCTCTGTCCAAATCCGGTCAAACAGTTTAAGGGTATTTCCTAAAGTACTGAAGACTTCGCAGTTTTTCAGGTCTTCCGGAAGTGGATAGGCGGAACGGTCACTGGTTAGTTCCCGGGGCAATCTTTTAACCGCTTCGGTATGGGGAGAGGCGTAACCAATGTAATCGGCATTCCGGAAGGCAATCTCCGGCTCACACATAAAGTTGATAAACTTTTCAGCCTCTTCCTTGTGCTTAGTTCCCTTACAGACCGCCATGGCGTCAAACCAGAAGTTGCTGCCTTCTTTAGGGATTACATAGGCCAGGTCCGGGTTTTCCTTGCAGCAGTAGACGGCATCACCGGACCAGACTACTGCCAGCGCCGCCTCCCCGGAGATCATCTTATCCTTGACTTCGTCCACAACATAAGCGAGGACCAACGGCTTTTGGGCAATCAGCGCCTGCTTGGCCTCTTCCAATTGGCCGGGGTCATGACTGTTTAATGAATACCCCAACATTTTTAAAGTTATGCCGATGCTGTCGCGCTGGCTATCCATCATCAGAATTTGTTTGGCGTAGCGTTGGTCCCAAAGTACTTTCCAACTGTCGGGTTTGCTTTTGACCAGCTTTCGATTGTATAAGATTCCGACTGTACCCCACATGTACGGGACGGAGTACTCATTTTGGGGATCGTAATCCAGGTTGCGAAAGTTGGTCCCGATATATTTATAATTGGGAATATTATTGAAGTCCAGTTTTTCCAGCATGTTTTCAGCGATCATCCGTTCAATCATGTAGTCGGAGGGGAAGATCACATCATAATTGCTGCCGCCGGCTTTTAGCTTTACATACATATCTTCATTGGTAGTAAAGGTATCGTAATTAACTTTAATCTGATACTTTTTTTCGAATTCCTTTAAGACCGACTCATCAATGTAATCACCCCAGTTATACACATTCAACTCTGCCGTGGTTGAGTTGCCGCAGCCGCCGAAGCTTAAAGAACCTACCAGGAGCAGGGCTGCCCAAATACATCTCACCATTAGTTTTTTCATTTTACAATATCAAACCTCCTTTGATTTGACGGGTTTTTCCCGTGACATCGTCATATTGACGATAATTAACAAGGTTAAGACGCAGCCAAATACCAGGGTGGAAAGGGCGTTGATTTTGGGATTAATACCGCGCCGCGCCATTGAATAAATGGTGATTGAAAGGGTGGAGACACCGGATCCAGTGGTAAAAAAGCTGATCACAAAGTCGTCCAGGGACAGAGTAAAGGCCAGTAACGACCCGGTGACCACCCCCGGCAGGATTTCGGGAAGGATAATCTTCCAGAAAGCCTGGAGGGGAGTCGCCCCCAGATCCAAAGCTGCTTCAAAGAGGTTCTTATCCAACTGTTTGAGTTTGGGGAGCACCGATAAAATAACATACGGGATATTAAAGGTGATATGTGCCAGTAACAGCGTCAAAAAACCCAATTGCAATTTGAAAAAGATAAACAATAACATAAGGGAAATCCCGGTTACGATATCCGGGTTTAAGACCGGCAGATAGGTTAAATTCATAATCACGGCTTTGGGAAAACTTTTTAAGCGGTGGATGCCCCAAGCTGCCAGAGTGCCGATGGCCGTTGCAACTAGCGCCGCGATTAAACCGATGGTCAGGGAGTTATAAAGTGAGCTTAAAATTTGCCGGTCCTGTAACATCTGTAAATACCATTTGAAGGTAAAACCGTTCCAGGTTCCCCGCGAACGGGAATTATTAAAAGAATAAAACGCCAGTACGATAATGGGGGCATAAAGAAAGGCAAACATCAGATAGATATAAGACCGTTTTAGCCAGTTTCTTACCATAGTCCGCCACCCTCCTGTTGCTTTTCATACCGGGAAGCAAAAGTCATGCCCACCAGAATAATGGCCATCATTAACACCGAGATTGCCGCGCCAAAGTTCCAATCACCAACCGTAAGAAACTGTTGCTCAATCAGGTTGCCGATTAAAGTATATTGCCCGCCTCCCAGCAAACGGGAGATAACAAAGGTGGTAACCGCCGGCATAAAGACCATGGTAATTCCCGACATTACTCCTGGCAGGCTCAGCGGTAAAGTGATCCGCCAAAATATTGTAAACGGCGCAGCACCCAGGTCCTCAGCGGCCTCAATCAGGCTCCGGTCTATCTTGCTTAATACCGAATAGATGGGCAGAACCATAAAGGGGATAAAGTTATAAACCATCCCCAGGGTCACGGCAAAATCATTGTATAATAAATTGAGAGGTTCCAGTCCCAGCCGCACCAGGAAGGTATTGATCAGTCCTTTCCGTTCCAACAGGGTCAGCCAGGCATAGGTGCGTAACAAATAATTCATCCACATTGGCAGTACTAACAGCAGGATAATGGTGTTCTTATGCTTAAAACTCTGCCCGGCCAGGATTAAGGCGACCGGATATCCCAATATTAGGCAACAAAAAGTACTGATACAGGCTAAAGTCAGGGAGCGGATCAATACTTTAAAATAAACCGGTTCAAACAAGCGTTTAAAGTTAGACAGAGAAAAAGTTCCCAAGATGCCGTTATTAACGGTAAAACTGAAATATAATAACAGCAATAACGGGATAACTGTAAAGATTACCATCCAGAAAAGATACGGATAGACCACCCAAGTCTTTTTCATTCATCTTTCACCTTTTTCATGATATGGATATCGTAAGGATCAACCTTTAAACCTACATACATGCCGGCGGGCCTCATGCGGGTACTATGAACCATCCAATCGCTGTCATGAGCGTCCACCATCATTTCATAATGAACCCCTTTAAAAGTTACGGACTTAACAATCCCGGTTAAAATTCCCTCGCTGGGGTCGACAATTTTCAGGTCTTCCGGGCGAATCACTACGTCTACCAATTCGTGAGGGGCAAAACCTTGATCGGAGCAGGCAACGGTTTTACCGGCAAATTCCACCCAGAAATCTTCATGCATGATTCCTTCCACAATGTTACTCTCGCCGATAAAACCGGCGACGAAAGCATTGACCGGTTCATTGTAAATTGCCTCGGGAGTGCCGATCTGTTGAATCCGGCCCCGGTTCATCACGACAACTGTATCTGACATGGTCAAGGCCTCTTCTTGGTCGTGAGTAACGTAGACAAAGGTGATCCCCAACTGTTTTTGCATGGCTTTCAGTTCCAGCTGCATATCTTTGCGGAGTTTTAAATCTAAAGCCCCTAATGGCTCGTCCAAGAGTAGCACCTCCGGTTCATTGACCAAAGCCCGGGCAATGGCGATCCGCTGCTGCTGTCCACCGCTGAGTGAATTTACCGGGCGGCGCTCATATCCGGAGAGACTAACCAGCTCCAACATACGACCGACTTTTTCGTCGATGGTCTTTTTGTCAATTTTTTTAATATGCAAACCAAAGGCAATATTATCATAAACATTAAGATGGGGAAAGAGGGCATACTTTTGAAAGACCGTGTTAACTTTTCGTTTATAAGGCGGAAGTGCATTGATGTTAACTCCGTCAAAAATGATCTCCCCCTTATCCGGGTATTCAAATCCGCCAATAATCCGCAAAGTAGTGGTTTTACCACAACCGCTCGGCCCGAGCATAGTTAAGAATTCATTTTTCTTAATATGCAGGTTGATATTTTTGATTGCTTCAGTACTGTCATATTTCTTGGAGACGTTAACCAGCCTAATCATTGCAATTTCCCCCTCTTTGGGCTCTCTGCCGCAGGCGTCTTTGGCAATAGTCAATTATTCGGTAATAAACTACAATATTCTTTAATTACCACACAGGGTACTTAAAGTCAAGATGTTAGGTTGATCATTTAGAAAAAGCGGACAGCTGCTCGTAAAAAAAAGGCCGCATCGCTATGGGCCAAAGTGATGTCCGGTTGATTGTGAATTATAATTTAGGCAATAGATCGTTTCTAATCAACTTATACTATATTACTTAAAAATAATCAATTGATTAACGGAAATTTTTTAATTTCCACCGGGAATTTACCGTAATAAGGTTAGGAGAAAAGCACAAAGTCATTGTCAGGTTGAAGGTAGTTGCTAACCGGGTTGATTGGAGCGGACAAACAATAGGCCGGGACTGCTATCCGAGTCCCGGAACTAGATGTGGAGAGGATCAGGCCCGCTTGTCAAAGCCTGTCGGAAAGGGGGTGGCGGAAACGGTTATTACAGCAGTTAACTATTTCCGGTTTTTTGTAAATATTTCTCAATCCAGGAGATCAGGATGCCAAGGGCAACTTGGTTATAACCTCCTTCGGGGATGATGATATCCGCATAACGTTTGGACGGTTCCACGAAAGCTTCATGCATCGGCTTGACCGTGGTTAGGTACTGATGGCAGACAGAATGGAGGGTACGCCCCCGTTGTTCAATGTCGCGGACAATCCGCCGCAGTACCCGGGTGTCGGCATCAGTATCGATAAAGACTTTAATGTCGAAAATTGACCGTAAACCCGGGTCGACCAGAATTAAAATACCTTCAACAATGACTACCGGCAGTGGCTTTACCGGGATGTTTTTGTTAGTACGGCGGTGTTGCTTAAAGTCATAAACCGGTACCTGGATGGGCTGTCCCTTTTGTAACTGCCGTAAATGGGTAATCAACAAGGATTCCTCAAAAGCATTAGGATGGTCATAATTGAGGTTAAGACGTTCTTCCAAAGATAAGCCGGAGTGATTAACATAATAGGAGTCTTGGGAGATGATTGCGACTTTTTGGGGGCCTAGTTCCTGTTCTAAAGCCTTAGCTAAAGTAGTTTTTCCCGAACCAGTACCGCCGGCAATTCCAATAATTAGCATAATCTACCTCGCGCCCTTATTTATTCAATTTTAACATTTATTGGAAGAAAATCTCAAGAGATTCAGAAAGAAATCTTTGCCAAACTACAAAAACTTTTAATTAAGGGGAAATTGAGGGGGGTTAACAAATATTACCATCTAAAAAGGATCTGTTATGTTTCAGAGTTATTATTTATTTGATTCCGTTTCATCATCTACCTAATTTACCTTTTGGTCAATTATAGATAAAATAATTGGGATTAAACACTATTATTCTATTTAAAACTGGAAAGTTATAATTATAATGTCTGATTTAACTGTTTTCGGAGAAACTGGAAGGAGTTTATACTAAAGGGACGAATTTTTAAGTATGCTTAAAAGTAGCTGTAAATTAAGGAGCATGCGGAGGGATTAAATTGGCCGAAAACCGCAAACCCTTGGTTTTAATGGTGGATGACAACCCTCATAATCTAAGAATATTAACGGAAATGATGGAGGAAAACGGCTACGAAACAATCGTTGCCTTAAGCGGTAAGAAAGCATTGGAACTTGTTACTATCGAAAAGCCCGATCTTATTTTGTTAGATGTCAAGATGCCGGAGATGGATGGGTATGAGGTCTGTCGGATTTTAAAAGCCGACTCCTTAACCAGGGATATTCCGGTTATTTTTATAACTGTTCAATCTGATGTTGATGACGTAATCAAAGGTTTTGAATCTGGGGCGGTTGACTATATCAGTAAACCCTTTAATATTCTGGAACTTCAGATGCGGACTAAAACGCATTTAGAGGTAAAACAGGCACGTGACGCCCAAAAGCTCTATAATGAAGAGTTGGAAAAGACTAATTTGGAATTGAAAAAAGCCAATGAAATCATCCGGACTCAAAACGAGCAATTGAGAGAGATTGCCTTTCGATTGGAACAACTCTCCCAGACCGATGCCTTAACCGGACTCTATAACCGGCGCTACCTGATTGAGAAACTTGAGGAAGAAGTTGCCCGCTATCAACGTAACCGAAAGCCGTTTTCTCTGATTATTGCCGATATTGACGATTTTAAAAGTATCAATGACTCTTACG
This sequence comes from Bacillota bacterium, assembly GCA_036564195.1. Taxonomy (GTDB): domain Bacteria; phylum Bacillota; class UBA4882; order UBA8346; family UBA8346; genus DATCLA01. The sequence goes on along the minus strand of DATCLA010000031.1, from coordinate 12,847 downwards.
GCCATGAATGCGGTGACTATATTTTAAAGCAAATTGCTAAAATCTTAACTGTCTCAGTGCGGGACATTGATTCGATCGGGCGCTGGGGCGGAGAAGAATTTCTGATTTTATTGCCGGAGACACCGGTAAACGGTGCTCAGATATTGGCGGAAAGAATAAAAAATAATCTCCATAATAATGTGATTGTCTATAACGGGACTCTGATTTCAGCCACTTTAACCTTTGGGATCGCCATGTTTGAGGGTGAAGCGACTGTCGATGCAGTTATCAGGCAAGCCGATTATTGCCTGTATGAGGGAAAAAGAAAAGGTAAAGACTGTATTATTGTTCAGATTGATTGAATTGACGAATCCGGGCTCCTGGCGTATTGAGACTATTAAAGAAACCGGCGCTTACTAAGACGCCGGTTCCGTTTTGCAAGAAGTTATCGGGGACAGTATCCCAGTTCAGACCCGTTAGTGATAAACATCGACTTTCCAGTCATAACCGTTGTTATTATCCCAGTTATTGGCGCTGTCTTTAAAACAAAAGTTAATTTCTCGGTCGGCTTCGGCTTTGACATCCAGATAAAATCCTTCGTTATCCCGGTGCATCCGGACTAGATCCGCGTGCTTCCAGCCATCCTTTCCGTAATAAAGAAATATTTCGTTCGCACCTGCATTTTTCAATAAGCCATGATACTTGATCCGCACATTATCCCCTGCCCTGACCATGGAGGGCATCAGTTCAATCTGTTCGTTTCTATAATGCATCAAGTAATCGACCTCCAAAGTGATTTTTTTATAGTATAACTTGAATCCGGAAGAACTATCGAATTTAAACAGGAGAAAATTATGGTAAAAAAACTGTAACGGGTCAGCAACCGGTTTTGCCTAACCGACTATAGATTATTAAGGGGGTTGTGCTGCAAAGTATTGAAGAACTTTAGTAAAGATTCTTCGGATAGCTGATCTAGTTTTTCCCGGAGGGCTGGGGTAACACGGCCGGATTTTTGCATGAGCAGTTTTAGCAATTGATAACCGAGAATTTCGTAGAGATTGGAACTAATCTCACGTAGCTGAAGGTTTGAGCTGCCGGGAGATTTAGATTTAAAGATGTTTTCGATATTTAATACCCCGGCCCCTTGCAACAAGGCGCCCAATCCGAGACTGCGGGCATGCTTTTTTAATAAGCCTTTGATTTCATCCGGTTTCAGGGTTGGCCATTTTTCCAGAATTAAGGCAACTGCTCCGGCAACCATGGGAGTGGCCATCGAGGTCCCAGTTAAGGTTTTATAGCCTTTTCTATTCCAGAGCGAAGTGACTTCGGTTCCGGGAGCCAGTAGATCCGGTTTGATCAGATTGTCAATGGTCGGCCCTCTGCTGGAAGTGTTGTTTAACTGGTCATCGTTACCGGAAATGGTTTGTTGATCATTGCTGTTACCAACAGTGATAATCAGGGGATTAATTCCCGGGGTATTGATTGTCCCGGTATCGGGCCCTTCATTTCCGGCAGCGGTGCAGACGACAATTCCGGCTTTCCATGCGGCGGAAGTAGCCCGGCATAGCGGGTCGGTCCGGTAAGATTCTTGAGCCAGGGACCCGAGGGACAGATTAATAATGTCAATTTTAAGTGCGGTCCGGTTTTTGAGACACCATTCAATCCCGGAGATTACCGTAGAGAGGGTGCCGGAACCGTCAGCTTCCAAGGCTTTTATCCCAATCAGGCAGGCCTGCGGTGCAACTCCACAATACCGGCCTTTAGAACTATGGCCGTTCCCGGCAATAATTCCGGCAACATGAGTCCCATGGCCGTTATCATCATAAGGAGTTGTTTGAGTACCAACCAGATTGTGCCAGGCCAAAATCCGGTTTTCCGGAACAGTTAAATCCGGGTGGGGATAAATACCGGTATCAATTACTGCGACTACCACTCCGGCGCCGGTCAAGCCGAGCTGTCGGGCTGCGGTACCGCCGATGACCGGGACTGCAACATCAAGGCAGGTTTGGACCTTGGCATCATACCAGATTTTCTTAACCAACTGGCAGCGGGCAAATTGTTCCAGGCAAAGGGTGGGCAGTTCGACGGCGATTGAAGGGATCAGGTTGAGTTCCCGGCGGATTCTGCCCCGATTGGATTCAATCAGTGAGTAAATCCGGTCGTTTCTTGGTCTGGTTAATTCCACAATGAGGCGGGATTTATCCTCATTTTTGCCTAAAGGGTCATAGGTGGCCCTTACTAGCGGTGAGAGTTTTCTTGCCCAGTTAAAGCTCTTCATTGTTTCACCACCCTTTGAAACAGCTCCAAGAACGGCCTCGGATCAGGTTTGTGATTCTGTAAGTATGAAACCGTCCTCTTACTCATCAGTATATTCAAAGCAACGGACTGGGAATTCGAAGAAGGGGTATACCTTTTGGCATAAAATAAGATTGTGAGTACAAAATGAGTCGCAGCTGTTTCGCTTTTTAGAGCGGATTTCATAATCTATAATAAATGTTGACTTACTGGAAAAGGTGATTTAATCACCGCTATGATTAGCCGGAGTTGGAAGAAAGCTGGTGCAATGAGTATGGAAATCAAGAAAGTAGAATTTCTACAGAAATTTTCACAGGCTTTTGGGCCGAAGTTGGATAAAGAAGTGATTAAGAACTGTTTAATTGCTTTAGCAATCTTAGCGGATCAGGAGACCGGAGATGAATTGCTCAGAGTGCTAAAACAGATGTAACCATTGGGGTATTAAAAATAATACATTTAGTCTAATTATTTTCGAAGCTAAGCAACATATAATGAGGTTAGAAGGCCTAATCAGGCTGGAAAATACTCAGAGAAGGAGTGAAACACTATGGCGGAAAACCCGATTAAAGGATTATTTGATGGCGTGGGTTCCTTCTTCGGAACTAACGGTTGGTTAATGTTCTTAATCTTTGTGCTGCTGGTGATTGGCTGTGGCGGTTGCTTCGGCGGCGGGGTAATATAATATAGCGATCCAAGAGGCCGACGTAAGATCGGCCTCTTTTAATAGTGGACAGTGTTGCCCGGGATTTGGGGTTAATGGCTGGAAGGATCTACTATTTGCTCAATGCAATTTTTTAAGAACCGTCATATTCTATATTAAGAAAACTAAAGCTGAAATGGGGAAGCACTTTTTAGTTGTTGATCCTAAATACTCTAATGTAACAAAAGCCTTAATTATATATAACGGGAGGTGACTAAGATGGCTGATGCTGCCTTTGATGGAGTCTTTGGCGGTGGCTGTTGGTGGCTGATCTGGATTATCATTATCATTTTCTTCTTCTGTTGTCTCTGCGGTGGTAATATTATCTAAACTTTTGAACAGCCTGTTTTCCTGCATTGCAACGCCCGGAATGAATTCCGGGCATTATTTAATGTTGGGATTATGCTTTCAGATTATTACCTGGCGGTTATCAATTACATACAATACATTAAACGTAATCTGCGAGTAGCTGTGACGAGGTGATGGATGAATGAGTTCTAAGCATAGCCAACAATTCTTTGGCTTCTTTTTCAGGCCGTTTTTCGGATTCCCCTTTTTCTTCCGGAGACGGGTTTTTCGATCCCCGTTTTTTTGGCCCAATTTCTTCATTTGAACGACGTCGGACAGTTTGCTTTTAAAACTCGGGTTATCCCGGGTTTTATTTTGGGAACGGGTACGCTTGAATTTATCCAGGCTGTGATAACCCGATCTAAAGTAACTTTTGCCTAGTTACTTTGATAAACCAATTTCATATTATGCTACTGTAAAACTACTAAAAGCGCTGCAGGTCAATGCGAAAGGCCGGGCCGGGGGATACTGCAAAATGAGCTGAGGATTACTTTAGGCCTCGGTGATCTGGCGGCAGTAGTTGTCTTGGCGGTAAGCTGCAAACTCAGGTTAAAAGGTTCCGATAGATCTTGATCAAAGCGCAATTAAAATAACTTTAGCATAATCAACCTAATAAGCCTGATACATATAATGATATCAGCAAACCTCCAAGGCTTAAACATAATAAAGGAGGATTATCAAATGGCAGATGGTTTACAAGGACTGGCAGACGGCATCAGCACCTTCTTTTCGACTAACGGTTGGTTAATGTTCTTAATCTTCGTGCTGTTAGTAATCGGTTGTGGCGGTTGTTTTGGCGGCGGTGGTTGCTTCATCTGATCAACTTGAAACTTTGGTAAAGAGTAAATAACTGTCTGTACAGTTACGGGCATTTATTTACCTAATGATATCGGATTACAAACCGTCGGTAAAAACCGGCTGTGGATCCGGTAGTACAGCCTTGAAGGGATAAAATAAAGAAGGAGTGATTATCTATGGCAGACGGTCTGCAAAGCTTAATGGATGGAATCGGTGGATTTTTCGGAACTAACGGTTGGTTAATGTTCCTAATCTTCGTTCTGTTAGTGATTGGCTGCGGCGGCGGTTGTAGCGGTGGGGTAATCTAAACCCGCTCAACCACACTAGATTGAAATCAATCAGTAATTATCGGGTGGGGTAGATTACTTAATACTTAAGAAACCGGATCGAACTATAAGCTCGGTTATTGCTATTAAGGCTGACTCTGGTAAGTTCTGAGTCAGTCTTTTATTTACTTTTGTTGCAAGAATATTGCAACGGTGACAGGGGCATTGTGGCTATTATCCGGTGAAATCAGGCCTTTTTCCCAGAAACAATCGCTTATTCGGTGAGTATAATATTGCATCAAGTAATAGGAGGTGGTCGTATTTGCAACAATGGGTTCAGAAGATTTCACCCGCCTTACTAAGATCCGAATTACTAGAAAATCCAGATCAACCTTGCCGAATAATTGTAGAAATGGCCAGTCCCCAACCATTCCGGGTTACATCATATGTAGAAGCCAGTCAAGGTAAAGTCCACCGAAGTCTGAAGTATACACCGTTTTTAGCGGTAGAGCTTCCATATGCAAAAATGCAGCTGTTAGTGATGTCGCCTCATGTCCGCAAAGTCTGGCAAGATACTAAAGTGAGAGCATTGTTAGATATTGCCGTACCAGCGACGGGAGGAACAAAAGCCCATGGTCTTGGTATGACCGGAAACGGAACTACTGTTGCTGTCATTGACACCGGGATCTATCCGCATCCCGATTTAATTGTGCCGCAAAATCGGATCATTGCCTGGAAGGACTTGGTTAACGGGCGGCCGTTACCTTATGACGATAATGGCCATGGCACTCATGTAGCCGGAATTATTGCCGGGAACGGGCTTTCCTCCCGCGGTAAATATGTTGGTATGGCTCCTGAAGCTAAATTAGTAGCGATTAAAGCTTTGGACCATGAAGGTTCCGGAAATACTTCCGATGTTATTGCGGCGCTTGAATGGTGCATTGAAAATCAAAAGACTTATAACATTAAAGCGGTTAATTTGTCGCTGGGATCAGCAGCGCAGGATTCCTGCAGGGAGGATCCGCTTTGCCGGGCGATTGCCATTGCTTGGAATAAAGGAATAGTTGTCTGTACTGCCGCCGGTAATGACGGTCCGGCTCCCCGGACCATCAATACCCCCGGTATCTCCCCACTGGCAATTACCGTAGGTAACTTGGATGATAAAGGCACAAAAGAACTTGGCGATGATGTAATCAGTGATACTTCCAGCCGGGGCCCGACGATTGACAATGTTATGAAACCAGATTTATTGGCTCCTGGTACCGAGATAATGTCTTTAGGGATCAGACGGGCCTATCGCTCATTAAGCGGTACCTCAATGGCGACTGGTCTAGTCACCGGCGCGGTAGCCCAGATTTACCAAAAGTGGCCGTCGCTTAAGCCCGACCAAGTAAAACAGCTCTTAAAAGCAAATGCTAAGAACCTTGGGTTCCAGGCTAACTATGGCGGCGCCGGAGTTTTGAACCTAGAAACCCTCTTTGAGGAGCGAAAGGATGATGGGGAAAAAAAGGGTTCTTTATTTAATAACCTCTTCGGTAAAAACTCCATCTTCAAACAGGTTTTTAGCTCCAACAAAACTAAAGACCGTAAAGCTGTGCCCAGTAATGAAGGAGCAGATCAGGCCAGTAAGTTCAACTCTTTAGCATTATTGATGTTAATCCCGTTAATGTTGTTATAAAAGACCAAAGGGATCCGGAAACGGGATTGCCTGCTTTCGCCGGTGCTATTAAAATAACCAAACTAAGGCCCGAAGTTATCAACTTCGGGCTTTTTAATGAGCGGTCTGAGGCGTAATTACTTTTTACAACGATACACACCGTACTGGAGTTTATGGTGATAACGGCGCATTATATTTTGGTAATCCCGAAAAAAAAGAGTGAGAAAGAAAGAGGTAAATCCCATCCGGGGCAGTGGTTCCCGCCACAAAACGCTAACCTCAGAAAAACCGGCCTTTTGGAATGATTCACACCAGGCTTCCTGCGTCGGTAGGTACTTAATGCCCAATTTTGCTTGGACTTCAGCGGCTTCAACTTCAGTAAGTGGTTGTAAGGCGGTTGCTTCAATCGCCAGCAGTACACCACCGGGTTTTAAGGTCCGGTAATATTCTCGTAAAGCTTGATCAATTTCGGTAAACACCGTTACGGATTCCGACAGAATAATGTCAAAAGAGTTGCTACGAAAGGGCAGTTGGGTTACACTGGCCTGTTTTAATAAGATATCTAAGTTATATTGGCTGAACTTTTGCCGGGCTTTAGCAATCATTTCGGGGTTAAGATCAATTGCCACAATTTTGCAGGGGTAATGAGTACCGATGTAGACTACGGTTTGTCCGGTCCCGCACCCGGCATCCATTAGCACTGTATCGGAATTGATGTCTTCATTGGCTAAAAGCATTTGGGTTAATTTTATTCCTCCCGGATGGGCACTGTCTATTCCGTGTCTGGCCAGACGTTCAAGATAGGTAAGGTTTTTCACCGTATAAACCTCCGCTATTAACATGGATTAAGCCATCCTATGAGTGGCCTGATTAGCCTGTGTAACGTATTTGGTCATAATTTCTTTCCAATCAATTCTTGGTCAAAGGCTGTAATGATACAAAATACCTACTCCGCAAAAGTGCTTTTTTAATGTGAAATAACTGCTTGGGAAAAAATATAATAGTACGGGATATTTGAGGGAAAGAGTCTGTGAAGGATGCGGGTATCACCGGCGTTTGAAATCAATTAGGTTTGAGGGAGATTGGTACCTTGGACAGAGTCAATTTAACCCTAAGGAGGCTGACAAATCAGTCACAATCTCCGGTAAACCCCAAGCGACACTGTTATTCAGCAATTGGGGGCCTTTGTCAGGTTAGACTGGTTTACCCAGTTAATCCCTATCTATTATTTTTAGTATTGATCTTGTTAATCATGGGTTTTAATCAACCTCAAATAATTGTGGTAGGGTGCAGTTGTCCTGACCATGCTGCCAGGGCTGGGTGGTACGGTGGCTGAAATAAACAACCTCCGTAATAAAGTATAGAAAATAGGCGGGGATGAGCAAATGTTTCTGCAAAGCCGTTGGGAAGCAAAAATATCACCGGTTTTAAGTCAATGGGTCCAACAGCGGCAACCTGACGAGTTAGCCCCAGTAATTATTGAGGTCACCAAGTGGGGCCGAAATCAGGTTTCCTCATTAATACAGGCAAAACAAGGAAAAGTCATTGGGGAACTTGACCTGGTACCATCAGTAGCAGTATTGCTGCCGACAGGAGTCATCCCGGAGTTGGCTCAAATGCAAGCAGTGATCCGGATCTGGGAAGACAGCCTGGTCCAAATCCTGCCGCAGCGGCCGCTCACTGAAACAGAGGTCCGATTAATTGGTTGTCCGGGCTATACCGGTAAAGAAGTGGTGGTGGCGGTCTTGGATACCGGTATCTATCCTCATGAAGATTTAACCCTTCCGGAGAACCGGATTTTGGCCTGGTACGATCAGGTCCAGGGGCAAATTTGTCCCTATGATGATCATGGACATGGAACCTTTACCGCTGGGATTATCGCAGGGAACGGCCGGGCCTCCCGGGGAAAATATTCGGGGCTAGCACCTGAGGCAAAGCTGGTGGGGGTTAAAGTTCTGGACCAAAATGGCAGAGGTAAATTAAGCGACTTAATTCTCGGGATTGAATGGTGTCTCAATAATCAAAAGACATTAAAGATCAGAATCATTAACTTATCACTGGGAACCTGTGCCCAAGGCGAGTATTATCAGGACTTACTGTGCCGGGTGACCACTCTGGCAACTAAAAAAGGGGTGGTTGTCTGTACGGCGGTGGGATGCGGCATCCCGGACTGGCAACGGTTTAATTCCCCCGGAATCAATCCCTCCGTGATTAAAGCGGGTCTGATTAATCAACAGCAAGTATTTACTAATGAAGATGAAAGGTTGATTATTAACGGGGTGAAGCTACGTAAGAGAAAGGTGGTTATCCCCGACTTAGTGATCCCCGAAGTTAAGTTAGGCTCCTTAAAAGCAGGAGCCGGATACTCTTTCCAAACAGGTCCTTCGCTGGCAGCATCATTAATCGCGGGAGGGGCCGCTTTAATCCTCCAAAAGTGGCCGCGAAGTAGGCCGGTACAGGTTAAACGGATTTTAACCAGAAATGCCGATGATCTTGGTCTGGGAAACCCTCTGCAAGGAGCCGGCAGGTTGAATTTAGCCCGTGCCTTGGCACAGCCGGGCCGGATTAATCCGGGGAAAGCTCGGGGGAATCGATTAGTTGGTAATAGCGGTGTTATTCCCGCGGAGTTGCTAATGTCGGAGACAGCTTCTGAAGGAGTTTCCGGGACCGGTTTTTACAACAATCTCGTTAATTTTGGGGCTAAAAGGGTTATAGGTCACCGGTATCAGGACAGTCCACCAAAAGCCGGGCAAGCTAATCAGGACGGAGGGCTCTTTGCTCCGGCAGTTACCGGGCCGGGCCCAAATCAGCTGATGCTTAAAGAACTACTAACACTTTTGCTCCAAAACTATGAGGAACTGCTGGCGTCAACCGGCAATTCAGCTCAAGATAGTCCAGGCTCGACTCCGTTCCATCTCTTAATTAAATCCGGAATAAACCTGTTAACTCGGAGCTCCACAGACCCGGGGGAGGTCTGGAGTGATTTGGTCCAGGTACTGCTCTCCTTTCTTAAGGGGCTGGAGTTTTCCAAAAAGCTAATCCCGCAGGAATATAACAGTACCAAAATTAATGCAAGCGAAAGTTAAGTTAATCTTTGCAAAGCGGTAAGCTAAACTACATAATCGCTTAATTTAACATTATTGAAGGGAGGTTGCTTGTCGTGACACTTGAAGACTGGGAAGTCAAGTTAACCCCGGACCTGAGACGGTCCGTTGGAAACGCTGGAGAAGTCCGCTTGCGGGTTGTAATTGAATCAACTGCCGGACAGCTTGAACAGGTAAAGTTGCTGATCACTAATAACCATGGTAATGTTGGCAAAGAAATGAAAGATTTATCAATGCTGGCAGCAGAAGTACCTACTTCACTGCTACGGCTTTTAGCTAAAATGGATCAGGTCAAAATGATTTGCCCGGATCGCCGGACTAAGATTGTTTAAGCAATGCTTAATGGTAAAAACCGATGTTACCAGAAGAGTAACTGGAGGTGGTCATGTGCTCCGGCAGCTTTTATCTTCACCGAAGCTGGCGCCGGTTTTAATCCGAACCGGAGTTGACCGTAATTCCGGCAAATTGTGTAAGGTCATTATTGAAACCGGCGGGTTACGGACGGACCGGGTTTTAGCCTTTATTGAGGCCAATCAGGGTGTAGTCGAAAAGGAGATTCCGTTAATCCCAGGGGTTGCGGTTACACTGCCCCAGTGTGTACTGGCTGGTCTAATCAAGTTTCCTCAGGTTTCAAAAGTTTGGGAGAATTCTCAGGTACGGATTTTGGGGGAGGAAGCAGCGCCGGTTTATGGAGGGGCTTTACCCCAGGAATATCAGTATAAAGGGAAGGGGGTTACTATCGGGGTTTTGGATACGGGCATCGACCCCCATGAGGATTTGACCAGCCCCGGCTGGCGGATTTTAGCCTGGAATGACTTGGTTGGAGGAAAAACAGTTCCTTATGATGACCACGGACACGGAACCCGGGTTGCCGGGCTGATTGCCGGGAACGGTCGTGCTTCCCACGGACGCTATCAGGGAGTGGCTCCCCAGGCCCGATTGGCCGGAGTCAAGGTGCTCGATAATTTTGGTGCTGGTTGGTTAGCTGATTTGGTTTTAGGGATCCAATGGTGTCTGGCTAATTTGAAGACCTTAAATATCCGGATTATAAACTTGTCATTAGGCACAAGATCCCAGGGGTTGGGCGACCGGGAACCTTTAATCCGGGCTACCACCTTAGCCTGGAAACAAGGGATCGTGGTCTGTGGGGCGGCTGGAAAGGCTGGAGTTGAATACTGGCTGACTAATTCTCCCGGGATTAATAAAAAGATTATTACTGTAGGTAAGTCGGACATTGACAAAACCTTAACCAATGATGATGAACGATTACAGCAATGGAGCCAACTACGGGAGGTTAAACCGGCCAATTTTACCGTCCCGGATTTGGTAGCGCCCGGGAATAACCTGGTTTCCTTGGAGCCGGGTGGAGGATATGCGGCTATTAATGGCCCATCGGCTGCCACCGCCCTGGTTTCCGGAGCGGTTGCCTTGATCCTTGAAAAATGGCCCTTTTTAAACCCGGATCAGATTAAAGCGTTATTAATTAAAACTGCCGGGGATATGGGGTTAGGTACCCATCTACAAGGGGCGGGGGTTCTTGATTTAGACAAAATTCTCGGTAAGCCGCAAAAATCAGCTCAAGCCCGAACCCCCTCTGGCGGGTTATTGACGACGTTGCTTAAAACGGCCTTGAATCTTTTTGATAAAATTAATTCCGGCAGTCCGCTTAATTTTAATGACCTTTTAATGGTGGCGTTACCGCTGTTAAATCAATTTTTGAAACACCGAGAGTTACAATAAGCAATTTGGTCCGGGACGGTTACGCGGAGAGTTTAGCGTATTTTAATACTAAACTTTAATAAAACCCAAAAAAGCTGTCACAAGGACAGCCTTTTTTGGTAAAACAGGATTAATATTTAAAGAATATATGTTCGCCAATGGTTGCGGTGGCCTGTTGAGAACGTACCCATTGACTGCTGGTTTTACTTGGGTTATAAAAGCCGTTAGCGCCATTGCTGGGATCCCAGCCGGATAAGGCTAACTCTACCGCCTTATAGGCACTGGCGGTAGCGGGTTCGTTGATCCGTCCGTCCAATACCGGACTGTATTGATAACGGCCGGAATCGACTTGATAGATAATTCCGGGAATCGTCTTCGGATAACGCGGATCTTTTAACCGATTTAAGATAGTTGCTGCTACAGCCACTTGTCCCTCTAAAGATTCACCGGAAGCTTCGGCAGAAACCAGGCGGGCCAGGAGGTCCAGATCGCTTTGGCTGATCGAATACTTGGCACCGGAACTAACTGCGCTGGTAGGCAGTTTGAGGATTTGTCCCGGATAGATTTGGGACCAACTTTTTAAATTATTGATACTAAGCAGCTGGTTTAAGGAGATCCCATAACGTTGGGCGATTAAATAGGGAGTATCACCGGATTTTACTGTATAACTGGTGGTATCGGAAGTGATCGCTCCTGCCGATGGGATACTCAACCGTTGACCGATGTACAATGTATTGCCAGCCAGGTTATTCGCTTGTTTAAGCGCGCTTACAGAAGTTCCGTAACGTTGGGCGATTAAGTAGAGAGTATCACCGGATTTAACCACATAGGATTGAGCAGTACTGCTTCCCGCAACATAACCAATCCGGATAGCTTGTCCCGGATAAATCATAGTTGTGCCCAGATTATTCGACTTTAATAAGGCGTTGACTGTGGTACCATAACGGGCGGCGATCTTATAAAGCGAATCTCCAGGCTGGACATAATAAGTTTGTCCGAAAACATAACTACCAGCAGTTGTTAAGGAACCCAACATCATGGAAACGAAAAAGACTTTTTTTATCTGCACAGACTCAGCTCCTTTTCGTCCACGTCTCAGAAGGGCTAAAAGGCGCGGGTGAAACTTATTTTGTAGTCGGTCGCGCAAAAGAACGAGATCGTGGTGTATTTTAATTTTTTTTGAAATTATTACTTGGCCGCCAAGTAATTGCTATTTTTGCAAATTCTTTTATTAATCGTTAATCCCTTCAGGAAAACGCTGGGACAGGCTTCGTGCTACGGAACAGAGCACATAAAAAAAGCCCCGGCGCGATCTGAAGTGACCCCCAAATTTAGAAGATGAAAAAAAAGACCTCCTATGGTAGGATAAATTAACTATCATAGGAGGTCTTAGTATGTCTGGAAAAAAAGGAATGAAAGCGTATCCATTTTCGATTAAAGAACAAGCAGTAAGGATGTTTATAGAGGAAGGCATAACTAAAAAAGAGGTCGCTCGAATTCTCGGGATTACAGATTCAAATCGTATTAAGAGATGGGCTTCTACTTACCGAAAATACGGTGTAACTGGGTTAATGCCTAAACCAAAAGGCCGTCCCATTAAACACCGAGGAACAACTCAGGGACAAGTAGAAGATGAGCTTAAACGGTTAAGGATGGAAAATGAGCTATTAAAAAATTTTCTTTACGAGATGGAAAGGCGGTGAAACCAAAGCTTCGCTATGGAATAATCTTTCGATTTGAAGGTAAATATCCTCTGAATGAAATGTGTAAAGTATTGAATATATCATATTCTGGGTACTATCAGTGGCGCAAACGACAACTGAAGCCTGATCGAGACGCTCCATTTATCCCATTAATTCAGGAACGGTATAGAGCATCTAATCGTAGTGCAGGCTATCGGCAAATTACGCTACAGCTTCGGAAACATTATGGGGTAATACTTAATCACAAGGCCGTTTACCGAATAATGCAGAAGCTAGGC
>DATCLA010000030.1:0-9835 GCA_036564195.1 Bacillota bacterium | reverse complement strand
AGTATAGGGGGAACTAGTACCATGGAATTTATTTTGATATATTTTATTATCAAAAAAATTGAATCCAGAACCAAAGAGTACGAGTACAACAGCGCCCCTCATATCAAACTGGCCGTGTTATTATGGCTGGTCGGTGAAGTCTTGGGCTTTCTAATCGGTTCGAAGCTGGGATTCACTTGGCCGGTTACCTATTTAATAGCGGTAGGATGCGGCGGATTAGGCGGTTTCTTTGTTTTTTTCAAAGTAATGCAGCTACCCCGGAGAAATCTGGATTATTTCGATCTGCAGCAGACCAAAGCTTATCCTTACTTTGAAACCGAGCCGGCTGAAGCAAAAGCCAGCACTGCTTACCAAGGTCGTTCTTTTGAGGCGGAATCAGCTCCGGCAGTCACCAAGGAAACAATGGCCGATAAAAGCCAGACCTCACCGGAAGCGGCCAACCGGTTAAACCAAGCGCCAATTCAAAAGGCTCAGCCGGAATTTAGCGGTAACCAGCCATCGGAGACAACCAACCCTGCGGCACAGTCTGTTTCCTGGCAGCCTCAAGCTAAGCGTGAACGGGTAACCGCAGCTAATAATCGCTTCTTTAAATTTCCCTACAGTGAATTATTTCCCCTGGAAGAGTTGTTTAGCAGCGAATATGGGTTGCAAACGGTTAAGGACCAACCCGCCTCGGAATTTGACTGGTTTAGCCAATTTAAAATGCGCTATGAAAACCGGGAAATCCGGGCGGCTTTGAGCGTGCTTGAAAATGCCCTTTATGAAGATATTGAAAACGGTTTTATCTGGCTTTTATATGGCGGTATCTATAAGGATATCTACCAGAACTATGAGAAAGCGTTACAATTTTGTCTGACCGGAGCAAAACGTTGTAATTCTTACAAGTCGGCATTATTGACTGAAGCTGCCGAAGTACTCTTGCTGGGGATGAAAAATGTCCCACTTTCCATTCAATTCTTCTGTTATGCCATTACGGTACTGACCGAAGCCTCTAAAGCCTGGGATCACCCGGGCGCTACCGGCGCCATCACTCAGGAACGGGCTTTTCATTATATCCGTATTTTTCTGACGGTATATAATTTTAACGATTACCGTATGTACCTGGAACGCAATGTGCGATTTCATACCGGTTTGGACCAAAAACTAATTGAAAGGGTAATCGCGATTTGTAACGAATCTTCCGCCCGGGCGGAGGCAGAAGTTTTAATTCGCAACTTATTTCCGCTAATTATTGAAAAGTTACAGGCTTTGGGATAAGGATATGAACCATCTTTACGCTGTGATTACCGCGGATATTATTGACTCGCGGCGGCAGACGCAATGGCTGTCTTTGTTAAAAACACAACTGAAACAGTTTCGCTCCCGTGCTTTACTGACCGGTTTTACGATATCCCGCGGTGATGAACTTCAGGCGGTCTGCAGTAATCTACCGGATTTACCGGTATTAATCAGGCAACTGCGCTATTGTTGTCTGCCTCTGAAATTAAGAATTGCGGTGGGGATTGGCCCGGTGGACGCAGCGACTCTTTCTCAAGAAAGTTCCTGGGATATGAATGGAAAAGCGTTTTATCTGGCCCGAAATGCTCTTGAACTGATTGAGTCTGATCAGGGTAAACGACCCGCCACTTTGATTTTAAGTGGAGACCGAAGTTTTGATCTCAGCATTAACGCCATCTACCGCTTGTATGATTTGATTATTAATAAATGGACTGATAAACAATGGGAAACTGTCCATGCTTATGAAAGCAATGAAACTCTGATGAAAACTGCAGCCATTTTTAAGGTATCCTGGCAAAACGTTCAAAAGATTTGCAAAGCGGCGCATTGGGACACGATCACCAAAACTGAATCGGACTTAAGTTTATTGTTGGAAAATCGGTTTGGTTAAACCAGACGTAAAGTTTTCACGAAGGATGAGTTTATTAACGGATTAGATCCTACACCTTGTATAAGGCGCATAATCTAACTGCAACCAAAAGTAATTGAAAAAGTCTTATACAAACCAAATGGGGTGTATTAACCGGGGGATATAATGGTAGCTTTGTTACTAACCTTAATTGCTCATACTTTGGCGGACTTTCTTTTTCAAACTCACAAGATGGTGGCGGCGAAGGAATGTTTAAAATTATCCGGTTTCGGTACCCACGGTGGTTTAGTTTTTATCATAACTGCCGCTTTGCTTTCCGGTTACTACTGGCCGGAAGTACTGTTATATAGCCTGATAATTACTGCTTCACACCTCTTGATTGACTTTCTAAAGACAGTATTAGTTCATAACCGGACTTCCCGGGTTGAATTGACCGGGTTTATCGTCGATCAAATTCTGCATTTCCTGGTCATCACCTTGGTTTGGCAGGCCTTCGACCTTCAGGCGGATTCCAGGATTACCGGTTTTTACAGTTCCTTATTAGCACCGGAATTGGTAGCAGTCTTTAACCCGGGCCTTTCCAGGGCGGGCTTGTCAGCAGAGAAAATTCTCGCCGGAATTTTAGTTTACCTGGCTGTTTGCTGGGGTGGGGCTGTTTTGATCCAAAAGTTTCTTAAGATTTTTACCGTCCCGTTACAAGTAAAAGCCGACAGCAGCGACTGTACTAAAGTAACCGGAAAGTATATTGGAATTTTGGAGCGGGCTTTAATTTTGACTCTGGTGTTGAATAATTCGTTAACCTCAGTGGTTTTCATTTTCACTGCCAAATCAATCAGCCGGTTTAACGAATTGAATAATCGCGATTTTGCCGAATATTATCTGGTTGGAACCTTATTCAGTACCGCTTTGGCCTTTGGCAGCGGGATGATTTTAGGGTATCTGTGCAAGTTAACCTGATTGAGCTGAATAACTGGGCCGGGTCCTGTAAAGACTAAAGCTACTCAAAATGATTCAAAACGGGAGATGGTACTGTGAAAGCTGCGGTAAATCAAGACCTGTGTATCAGTTGTGGCCTGTGTGTTTCCACTTGTCCCGATGTTTTTTATTGGAACGAAGCGGACAAAGCGGAGGCCATCAAGAGTGCTGTTCCGGATAATCAGGAAGATTGCACTCGGGAAGCTGCCGACTGCTGTCCGACCGACGCCATTACCACCCAGTAGCTGTTCTAAGCTAAACTCCTCTCCCATATAATTACAGGGGAGGGGAGTTTTAAATGATTGAAAATCGGGAATTGTATCAATTCGATGAAACACTTGAAATGAATGAACCCTCACCGGTTGAAACTGAATTAGGACTAGCTTCCAAATCAAGATTCAATAAGTTTTCGGGACGGGTCGGAGTCAGCTTCTGCTGCTTGCTGCTCTTATTATATATTACCAAGCATCCCGCCAAATGGGCCCATTGGGTGAAACTTCGGCTGCATACAGCCATTAATGCTACTACCGGCCAGACCTTCGGTAGATTAATTAAATCTTCGGTAGTCAGCAGTATCATGGCCAACAGTCACAATCTGATCCGACTGGAGAATGTGAACCAGCAGTTGACGAAGGCAATGAACCAAGCGCGAACGCAAGCGTCACTGCCTGGTTGGGTTTGGCCGGTTAACGGGAAGTTGACCAAAGGATTTGGTTGGTACCAGGCTCCTGATAGCCCAAAACCGCAATTTTCCCAAGGAATCGAGATCGTGGGACTGCCCGGCGCTAAGGTAGTGGCAGTCCAAAGTGGAAAAGTAAGCCAGGTCTATCAGGAAGCCGGTTCGGGCTGGACTTTAGTGTTGGACCACGGTAGGGGGTACTGTTCGGTCTATCGTAACCTGGGTCAGGTTTTAGTCAATTTCAGTCAAAAGGTACATACCGGGGAACAGCTTGCCAAGCTGAAGACTACTCCGGAATCAGCCGATCTGGTTATTAAATTGGAAGTTTACGAAGAGGGACGGCCAGTCGATCCCTTATCCTTTCTGCCACAGAACTAGTTTTTATGCTAAAGCTTCACTTTCAGACCAACTTACCGGCCTTGGCGTTACTAGGGCTATTGCTGGTAATGTGTGGTAATCTTCCGGTCTTTTTACTGTTACTAGCTGCTTTAGCACTGCATGAAGTTTCGCACCTTTTAGCCAATGATTTATGGGGGTATCCGGGTGGCCGATTTCAACTGACACCCTGGGGCGGGCAACTCCAACTCGACCCGCTTTTCGCGCTCAATCCGGATGCGGAATGGTTCATTGCTGCCAGCGGACCGTTGGCTAACTGGTTGATGGTTGCCGGTGTTGCCTATCTGAATTGGTTGGGCTTGAACCATGCCTTTTTAAGTTATTGGAAAAAGGTTAATTTGTTAGTGGGTACAATTAACCTGATTCCCGCTTTGCCCCTGGACGGAGGGAGAATCGTCCACGCCTGTTTAAGCCGGTGCTTTGGTTTGACTAAAGCGGCGACAGTCTCGAAGATATTGGCTGGGATTACGGCGATCCTCCTATTTTGTTGTGGAGCTGTTTCATTAGCCGGACGGCGGAACGGCTCCTTGTTTTTGATAATTACCTTAGTAATCGGTTTACAGCTGGCCCGGATTAAAACTCCGGCCCTGGATTTAACTTGGAAGTTAAGGCAACATAAGAAAGAGCTGTTAGCGAAGGCTGGTTTGCTGAATGCCCGAACTATTCTGGTCACACCGCAAACTTTGATTAAAGACGTATTATCTGAATATGGAACCAATGATTATCTATTATTTATTTTTTTTGATGCCAGCGGCCAGCTATGGCTAGTCAGCGAGGAGCAAGCCTGGCAATCTTTAGTGGCGCATGGATTTCATACCACTTTCTTGGAAACAATGAAAGCAGGCTTGACGATAAACTTGCAGAAAGTTAACAGATGAGGTAGAATAAACCTGCATTGTTCTTTGGAAATTAGAAAAGGTGGTTTATTTTGATAAATTGGGAAATCATTGAAAAAAATTTGAATCAGGTAACAAAGCCGGGACGGTATATCGGAAATGAATATAATATCCAAGTCAAGGAATGGGAAGCTGCTGAACTTAGAGTAGCTTTAGCTTTTCCGGATCTCTATGAAATCGGAATGTCGCACCTGGGTTTGCGGATCTTATATGAATTAATCAACTCCCAACCCAAAATGCTTGCCCAACGGGTTTATGCGCCTTGGCCCGATTTCCAAGCATTATTAAAAAAGCTGGGGCAGCCTTTATATGCTTTGGAAAGCAAACGCAGTATCAATGAATTTGATGTGGTCGGGTTTTCCCTCCAGTATGAGCTGAGTTATACTAATATTTTGACTATGTTGGCATTGTCAGGCATCCCCTTACAGGCCGCGGAACGTTCGGAGACTGACCCTTTAGTGATTGGCGGTGGGCCCTGTGCTTTTAATCCCGAACCATTAGCCGATTTTTTCGACCTTTTTTTTCTGGGCGAAGCAGAAGAAACCTTAGTCGCGGTCCTGGAAAAAATTCTGCAGTTACGTAAAGCCGGTTATTCCAAAAACGACCTGCTCATTGCGTTGCAGGAATTTCCCGGCATTTATGTCCCTTCTCAGTTTGAAGTAACTTACCAAGCCGACGGAAAAATTGAGCGGATTACCTCAAAAAGCGGTGCCACTCCAACCCGGGTGGCGGTCCGGGAGATAGAGCGAATCTTTTATCCCCAAAAATGGCTGGTGCCGTTGGTTGAGATTGTCCATGACCGGGTGGCCTTCGAGATTCAACGTGGGTGTACTAAAGGCTGCCGCTTTTGCCAGGCCGGGATGCTTTACCGTCCGGTCCGGGAGAAGTCTCAAGAACAGATCATGGCATCATTACGTCATTTAATCCAGGACACCGGCTACGAGGAATTGTCGTTAACTTCGTTAAGCAGTGCTGATTACAGTCGCATTGCTGACCTGCTTGCCGAAGCCTGTGGCTGTTTTACACCACTGCAGGTTAATGTGTCACTACCTTCGTTGCGGATTGATTCGTTTTCGGTAGATTTGGCTACCAAGTTTCAAAGCAGCCGCAAAGGAAGCCTAACGTTTGCCCCGGAAGCGGGAACGGAAAGATTGCGGCGGGTAATTAATAAAGGAGTTACGAAAGAAGATTTGTTGACTGCAGCGACAGCAGCGTTTAAAGCTGGATGGCAGAAGCTGAAGCTCTATTTTATGATTGGATTGCCCACCGAGACTCAGGCCGACTTGGATGGCATTATCGAGTTAGCCCGAGAAGTACTGCAACTGGGCAAAAGCATCCATCCCCGCACTAATGCTTTACGGGTTACAGTAAGTGTTTCAACGTTTGTGCCCAAAGCCCATACTCCTTTTCAATGGCGTCCTCAGATTACGGTGGCTGAAACCCGCGCGAAGCAGCAATATCTTCAAAATGCCCTGCGGGGCCGTAATTTGGAACTGAATTGGCACGATCCTTTGTTAAGTCAGATGGAAGGGATTTTTGCCCGCGGGGACCGCAGACTGGGGGCGGTAATCCGGAAAGCTTGGGAGAATGGAGCGCAGTTTGACAGCTGGGGCGACCAATTTCAATATCAACTATGGTTAGATACTTTTCAAAAGTTTAATCTGGAGCCGGATTTTTATACCCGGGAGCGCGATTATGATGAGGTCTTGCCTTGGTCCCATCTGAACTCCGGAGTCAGCCCCCAATTTTTAAAAGCCGAAAACGAACGGGCCAATCAAGCCATATTAACCGGGGATTGCCGTGACCACAGCTGCTGCCAATGCGGCGTCTGTCCCGGATTGGGAGTTAAACCGCGACTGGTAGGTGGCTTCAATGTATGAGTATCGCATACAGTTTAGCAAATTAGCTCAGGTTAGGTATTTATCCCATTTAGAATTGGTGAAAGTTTTTGAACGGGCATTACGCCGGGCTCAAATTCCCATGGTCTACAGCGAAGGTTTTCATCCCCATCCCAAAATGAGTTTCGGCCCGGCTTTAGCCGTGGGCTTGATGAGCGTTGCCGAATATTTTGATTTAGATCTGACGGAAGAATTTCGGCCGGAAACATTAATTACCCGTTTAAATGACGCTTTGCCTTCCGGGTTAGAGGTAACGGCTGCCTGCTGGCTTAAGAACCAAGAAAAACCGTTAAATGCCTGGCTTAACCGGGCTGCCTATAGCGTCGAACTTAAGACAGACGTTGCAACGATTGATGAAACCGCCGCTGCTTTTGAAGAGTTGCCGACCCGTACGGCAATTTGGGTTAGCCGTACTAATAAAAAAGGGACTAAAACAGTAGATATTCGTCCCTGGCTTTATAGTGTTAACACTAAAATTATAGCAGCTAACCGACTTCAAGTTAGCTTTATAGTTGAGATTGGCAGTAGGGGGAATATACGTCCGGAAGAACTTCTGGATTTGGTCACACATCCGGTGGAAGTGCTTAATATAGTAAGAGTAGGTTTGTGGCATGAACAGGATGGCCTTGTCAAAAAACCATTAGATTTTTGTTGAAAGACCGGAGGGTAGGATGATCAAACAAATCCTTGTTAATATAGGAGTAAACGAAACTCGAGTTGCGATTTTAGAAGACGGGATGTTGGTGGAATATTCGATTGAGTGCCCGGATGAGCAGAAACGGGCCGGAAATATTTATCGGGGAAGGGTTGAAAATGTACTACCAGGCATGCAGGCAGCGTTCATCAATATCGGCGAGGAGAAAAATGCTTTTCTATACATTGATGATGTTTTGTCCAAAGTTGATAATGAACCTGTCGATAACCAGAAGCACCCTTCAATCAGTGACGTTTTGCATACTGGGCAGGAATTGCTGGTGCAGATGGTAAAAGAACCGATGGGGACTAAAGGGGCCAGGGTGGTAACCCAAATTACCATTCCCGGACGGTATCTGGTTTTACTGCCGACTGTGGATTATATCGGAGTTTCCCGTAAAATCGAAGCAGAAGCGGAGCGGGAACGCTTAAAAACAATTGTTTCCAAGTTTAAATCCCCGGGAGTCGGATTGATTGTCCGGACGGTGGCAGAAGGGGTGGATGCAGGGGAACTGCAGACGGATTATGAGTTTTTGCTTGGAGTTTGGAAAAAAGTTAATAAAAAAGCTACTAAAGGGAGTTCTCCGGCTTTATTATACCGGGATCATGACTTACTGTACCGTATTTTACGGGATTATTTAAGTAAAGATGTTACCAAACTCTATATTGATGACACGGAAGTCTATACTAAAGCCATTGAACTGGTGAAAGTACTGGCCCCTTCTTTGAAAAATCGTTTGCAACTTTATCAGGGTGAGATCCCCCTGTTTGATACGTTTAATATCGACCACCAGTTAAATAAAGCGATTCAACGCAAGATTTGGCTGGACTGTGGGGCGTACCTGATTATCGACCAGACCGAAGCGCTGACTGTGATTGATGTTAATACCGGTAAGTTTACCGGTTCAACTTCATTGGAAGATACTGTATTTCAAACCAATTTAATGGCGACAACGGAGATTGCCCGCCAGATTCGTTTGCGTAATTTGGCCGGGATTATTGTGATTGACTTTATTGATATGGTCTCGGATGAAGAACGGGCCAAGGTGATTGAAAAGTTAACCAAAGAGTTTGAACGGGATAAAACCAAAGTTAATATCCTGGGCTTTACTTCATTGGGTCTTTTGGAATTGACCCGTAAGAAAGTTAAACAAAGCCTGCAGGAGATTTTATTAACGGAATGCCCCCACTGTAGCGGCACCGGTTATATTCCGTCTATGGATAATTTAGCCCATCAGGCGTTGCGTTCCCTTCAGCAACTGGCTAAAAGCATCTCTGCTGAGGCAATGCTGTTGGGGGTCAATCCCCAAATCGGTTCGCTGTTAATCGGTCCGGGCGGTGCCAATCTGGAGAAAACCGAACGTTCCTTAAATAAGGCTATTTACATTAAAGGCCAGGAACATCTGGATTTAAACCAGGTCCGGTTATTAGCCAGCGGTACCAGAAGCGAAATTGAAGCCTTGGCCTTACCGGTTCGGGAAGGGGAGGAGTTGGAAGTCAAAATAAGTGAAACCCATATTACTAATTCCGGTGATGGTATTGCTCGAATCGAAGGTTATGTAATTGATGTGGAAGGTGCGGCTGATTTTGTCGGGAAGTTGGTCCGGGTGTTAATCGCCAAAACCTATAAAACTTATGCCAAGGCAAAAATCGTCAGTTGACTTATTGAGACAGTCATGATAATATAAACTGCGTGGGCTCATACCCCATGTAACCGCTCGAATAGGTCTTAAACCACTTGATTAAAAAAAGTGTACCGTTAATCGGCGAGTCTGATGCGGGAGGTGTAATTAAAAGATGTACGCAATTATCGAATGTGGCGGGAAGCAATACCGGGTGCAGGAAGGTGACCTAATCCGGGTGGAAAAGCTCGATGCCGAAGTAGGCACAACGATTAACATTGACAAAGTTTTAATGTTAGGCGGAGAAAAGACAGAGATTGGAACGCCGTTTGTTGCCGGAGCCAGTGTAGTCTGCAAGGTATTAAATCATGATAAAAACCGCAAGATCCTGGTTTTCCATTATAAAGCCAAGAAAAATATTCGTTCGCGTTATGGACATCGGCAACCCTATACCAGTCTTCTGGTAGAAGGCATTGTCAAGCAAGGCTGAGAAATAATGGTTAAGGTAACGGTTAAAGTTGACCAACAAAATTGTTATACCGGGTTTGTCTGTTCGGGTCATGCAGGTTACGGTGAACCAGGTTACGATATTGTCTGTGCGGCGATTTCCATTCTGACTCAGACGATCGTGGCTAGTCTGGAAACACTTGTCGGGTTACCGCTCCAAATCAAGGCCGATCAGAAGCAGGGCTATTTGGAATGTAACTGGGTAAACCAACCGGAAAGCACTGACCGTTCCAATTTGTTAACCAAAACATTAATCTTAGGATTAAGTGAAATTCAAGCACAGTATCCCAACCATATCAGTC
>DATCLA010000029.1:0-5032 GCA_036564195.1 Bacillota bacterium | reverse complement strand
CCTTTTCACATTAACCACCCTCCTATATTTTTAAGGCGGAACCGTATTCTGCTATCAAAACCTGAAACGGACCGCATAATTCAATTATAATAGGAAGGGCAGTATATGGCAATGGTTGTAAATAACCCCAGGGATAGGTTATCACTTTTGCCACAAACTGTAATTTTTGTCGAAAACGAAGACACTAACCTTGCAATCAAAAAAGATTCAAAGGTTAATACCTATGTTGCTTGTCTGTGTCACTTAGGTTAAGGAGTTACCTAATTCTGATTTAAGCTTTGACTCCCAATATATTGATAGATTCATCCGGGCTAGCCACTATATATTGTGGTTAAAGGGCTTATTGAGGTAATTATGCAATTTCCTCAGGTACTAAATTTTCGGTGGTGATTTGATTATTTTTGTAAAATAGCATACACTGATTATAAGAATAAGTTCAGCAAAAGTTACTTTTTATTAGAGGCTAACTCGTTGATTTTAACCTATAATCCACCAGGGTGCTTAGCCTTAGGTTAATCCGTCGGTACTAATCAACTATTACAGGAGATTGATTGGATGTATGCGATCAAAAATGTTCAACTAGTCACCCCTACCGGAATTCTTCAACAACAGGCAGTAGTCTGCGATACCAAAATCATTGCTATTATACAGGAAGACCAGCTGGATCCCAGCGTTGCTTGGATTGACGGGGGCGGCTGCTACCTGGTGCCGGGATTTATCGACCTGCATCTGCACGGTTGTGCCGGTTATGATGTCATGGATGAAGACCCGCTGGCCTTAACGGAAATCGCAAAAAATATTGTCAGAACCGGAGTGACAGCCTTCCTGCCCACTACGATGACGATGGAATTCTCAAAAATCATTCAAGCTTTAGAACGAATCCGCAGGTTTAATAATGCTCCGGACCTGGCCCGGGTCTTAGGTTGTCATCTGGAAGGCCCTTTTTTAAGCAGTGCCTATAAAGGAGCCCAAGATGAACAATATTTCCGAGATCCCGATTTCGAGTTAATCCGGCCCTACAGTGACTTGATTCGGATTATTACCTTGGCGCCGGAAAAGCCGGGTAGCAGCGATTTTATTATTGAATGCCGGAAACAGGGGATTATCGCCTCTATCGGTCATAGCAATGCTACTTTCGAAGTCGCCAAGGCAGCTATTGCTTCCGGAGTTACTTATATAACTCATACTTTTAATGCAATGTCGCCCCTGCATCATCGTAACCCCGGTGTCGTAGCCGCAGCGTTGCTTGATGATACGGTTACTTGCGAATTGATAGCCGATAATTTCCATGTCCATCCGGAGGTACAAAAATTATTGGCGAAAGTTAAAGGAAGCGACCGGTTGGTACTGATTACCGATGCTATGGAGGCTTGCCTGCTGGGTGACGGCAATTATCATTTAGGTGGCCAGCCAGTAGTAGTAAAGAACAACCAGGCCCGGCTGACCAATGGAAGTATTGCCGGCAGTGTACTTACCATGAACCGCGCTTTGAAAAATATGGCTAAAAATAGCGGTTTACCTTTATGGGAAGTTGTCCGGATGACCAGTTTTAATGCCGCTCGTCTGTTAGGATTAGCAACCAAGGGAGCAATTGAAGTAGGTAAGGATGCAGACATGGTGCTTTTGGACAAGGATTTTGAGGTAGTGATGACTTTAATAGCCGGACAGCCTGTTTACAGCCGGGAATAAAGGAGGATAAGTCTGAAATAAAAAAGGGCTTAAAGGAGTCATTGCTTTGTTCGATATCAGAAATTAAGCATTAGGTATTTTCCTGTAAAAGGAAACCTGGGAAGGCTGGGGACAACGGCGGATTGATCTGATATTATTGTGACTGAAACTAATACCGGAGATGAGGTAGGGCAATGCCGAAATTTAAAATTATTGTTGACGCCGACGCCTGCCCCCGGACTTGCCTGCAGATTGCCAAGAGGCTGGCGACAAAATATAAGTTACGTTTGATTACAATAGCCTCATTTAATCATCAAATTGATAATGGCGAACATGTGGTGGTTGGCAATGAACCGGATGCTACCGATTTAGCAGTGGTAAACCGTACCGTGGCCGGTGATATTGTGGTTACCCAAGACTGGGGCCTGGCTGCATTGGTCCTGGCAAAACAGGCCCGGGCCATAGCACCTAACGGGAAGATCTACTTTGATTCCCGGATCGAGGCCATGCTTGAAGAGCGTAACTTTCTGGCCAAGTATCGCCTCAGTGGGGGACGTACCAAAGGCCCGGCCAAACGGAATACCGGGGATGATCTCCGCTTTGCGAAAAACTTGGAACACCTAATCATGGCAGTGGTCCGTTAAGCAAAAACAGGAAAGCCTAACGCAGCGTTGTCCTCTCCCATTGGTTTTAAAAATGACGGATCGTTGAACTTTACCTATTTGGCATTTGGGGGTACCGGCGTCTTGACATTTTCGGAGGGATCCAAGGGATGGAAAACCTGACTGAATTAAGCCTGAATCAGTCCAGATTATACCGGCAATACAGCAATAATGGCTTATTATGTAATAAGTAAGTAACTAGCAGCTTTATTGCAGCAGCGAAAGGAAAATAGCATTTTAAAAAAGAATTTAATTCAGAAGTTCCAGGTAAATTGCTGGACTGTATTGCCCATAGTTCAAACGACGTAATTTTTCTTTAGTTAGTGTGGAGAAAGATTCGGCAATGGACAGACACACGGATGGATTTCAGGACTGGTACCGAATTATGCAAGTGCATTATCTGGCTGAACCTGAGGTAATTGAAGGCGCATATAAGCGACTTTCTAAGAAATATCACCCTGATACCAGTAAAGATCGAAATGCGGAAGCAAAAATGAAGCTGATTAATCAGGCTTATGCGGTTTTAAGCGATGTCGATAAACGGCGTGAATATGACCGTCTTTATCAGCAAAGAGTGAAACTGTTCCGTTCGGATCAGGGGCAGCCGGAACAATTATTGGCACAACAGGCAGCCGGAGCCTTAAACGGTTATTTTTCGGGTTTAGCCTCACACCACTATGAAGCGGCCTACGCTTTAATAACCGCTGAAGATAAAAAGTACATCAGCAAAGCTGATTTTATTATCTGGCAAAGTACAGTTAACGAGCTGTATGAAATCGGTGATTTTCAGTGCACTTATTTTCGGACGGTAAGCGGTAAGGCTACCGTTAAGCAGACATTTACTAAAGTTTTTGAGTTTCAGGTCAGCCTGGCGGAACTGGATCGCAGCAGCGGTAAAGTAAACCACCGGTCATTTTTGCGGATGGTGGCCTTGGAAAAGGATGAATTTAAAGTATATCTCGGATATCAGGATATCAAGGCAATTATCGCCAAGTTTAAACAATTGGTCAGCCGGGTGGCTGTTGCGGAAGAGACCGGTTTTGACCGGCCGCGGTTATGTCGGGAAATCGAACGGGAAATGGCCCGGGCTAACCGTTATGCCCGTCCCTTTTCGATAGTGTTATTGGAGACGATTACAAACCCGCCAGCCAGTCAGAGTGAGGAGCGGCAACGTTATGAAGCCCTCTTTGAAAGGGTCTTGCAGGTGATTCAGAGTAATCTCCGTCAGACCGACTGTTGCGGCAGGTGGGGCCAGAACCGGGTGATGGTGATTTTACCAGAGACCCGGCTCTTTGCCGCTGTTAAAACCTATGAAAAGCTTTGTGAAGCGATTAAGGCTCTGAAAAAGCAGGAAGCTTGGGACCGAAATTTTGCATTTTGTGCCGGAATTACCCAGTATCAGCAGACCAGCCTGCAAGAGTTCCTGGACTTGCTGACTGCTAACGT
Organism: Bacillota bacterium; assembly: GCA_036564195.1. Lineage (GTDB taxonomy): Bacteria > Bacillota > UBA4882 > UBA8346 > UBA8346 > DATCLA01. The sequence goes on along the minus strand of DATCLA010000029.1, from coordinate 1,256 downwards.
GATTGCCGCCAAAAGCCGGGGTGAATGGCAGAAAGTATTTTAAACAATGGCATTGCCGCAGACGTTCAAATTAGCTCCGGTGCATCCTGGAATGGGAAACGAGAAATGAAAATATTGATGTTTTGATCATGCAAGTACGATTATTGTCAAGATATACTTAATTTCAAGAGAACCATTTTTGTGGCTGCTCAGCAAATCATTTAATTTAAAGAATGGGATAATTAATGAAAGTAATTACAAATCTGAAGCGACCTTTTTCACTGTTAATTAAACCTACTTCAGCCGATTGTAATCTCCGCTGCGATTACTGTTTTTATTCAAGCAGAAGCAAATTATATCCGGGGACTTCAACCCATCGAATGACAGATGAAGTATTAACCAGAATGATAGCTAGTTTCATGGCGACCGATCAGCCTCAGTATGCCTTTGGTTGGCAGGGCGGGGAGCCGACTTTAATGGGAATTGACTTTTTCCGGCGGATCACCGAATTACAAGAAAAATTCGGCCGTCCCGGAGCGGTCGTGGCTAACGGTTTACAGACCAATGCCACCCTAATCACGGACGAACTTGCATCGCATCTGGCGAAATATCATTTTTTAGTCGGAGTCAGTCTGGATGGGCCTGCGGAATTACATGACCAATTCCGAAAGGCGAAGGGGGGAGCCGGATCTCATGGGATGGTATTGCAAGGAATTGAACGGCTTCGCCGTCATCAGGTTGAGTTTAATGTTTTGACCTTGGTTAATTCAGTCAATGTTCATCATGGGCGAGAGATCTACCAGTATCTCTGTGACTTGGGGGTTCAATACCACCAATATATCCCTTGCGTCGAATATGATCGGAAGGGGCAAGCCTTGCCCTATGCCATTACCGGCCGGCAATGGGGCGAGTTTCTGAACGCTATTTTTGATCAGTGGATTATCTCCGATACTCGAAAGGTTTCGGTCCGTCTGTTCGACGCCATTCTAAATTTAATGCTTACGGGAGAATATCAAATCTGTCATATGGGTGGGCATTGCAGTCAATACTTAGTAGTGGAGCATAACGGAGATGTTTATCCTTGCGATTTCTTTGTAGATGCGGACAAGAAGCTTGGTAACATTATGGAAGACGGTTGGGAGCAGTTACTTGCTTCGGAAAAGTATCTGGCTTTCGGCAAACAAAAGGCGAGTTGGAACAGTCGCTGTAATGAGTGTCCTTATTTATTATACTGTTCGGGAGATTGTTTGAAACACCGCTTTTACGGCGTCTCAGAA
>DATCLA010000028.1:0-16036 GCA_036564195.1 Bacillota bacterium | reverse complement strand
GAAACGGATTGCTACTTCCAACGGCGAGGGTAGAATAAATGGTTCATACAAATATGCCAGTCCGTTCCAGAGCGCTACCAAGCCGGCCAGTCCGATTAGGCCCGGCCAGACTCTCCTCCAAAACTGCGATTTTGAAGAGTTATTGATTATGATAATCACCCCAACCTTCGGATAATAGGTCCTGAACTTGGCCGACAATAGCACTGAAGACGGCTGTTCCCTGGAGTTTTAGGTGACGGGGTTTACTGAGGGTCACCGGAATTGATCCCAGGATCCGGCCGGGTTTCTCTCCCATGACTACTACCCGGTCGGAGAGGAAGACCGCTTCAAAAATATTATGAGTCACCAGTAAAACCGAAATGCCGGTTTGAGCTTGAATCCGTAACAGTTCCAGATGAAGCTGGCTCCGGGTTAAGGCGTCCAGAGCCGCAAAGGGTTCATCCAGTAACAAAATTTGGGCCTGTTGCACCAGAGCCCGGGCTAACGCAACCCGTTGCCGCATCCCACCGGAGAGTTGGTGCGGGTATTTCAATTCATAACCTCGTAAATTAACCAAATCCAAGGCAGCCAAAGCCTTCCGGTTTAACTCAGCTTGCGGCGGGACTTTATCCTGTAATTCCAAAGGCAAAAGGACATTGGCTAAAACAGTCCGCCACGGTAACAAGAGGGAATCCTGGGGTACAAAACTCACTTTGGACCAACCCGTCAGTTCAGGGTTAACATTTATAGTAACCGTACCGGCAGTAGGCTGTAAGACTCCGGCGATTAGCCGCAACAGGGTTGATTTACCGCAACCGCTGGGACCCACCAAACTGACAAATTCACCGGCGCTGACGGTTAGATTAACCTGAGCTATTTCAGGAAATTCGATTGTGTGATAGGCGAGAGAAACATTATTGAGCTCAATGACGTTACTAGTCATTACCGGACCACCAATTTAATTGATATTGCTAAAAATGTAAACAGCCCGGATCTAAAGATCAGGGCAATCAGGCAGGTTCCTTCTTTTATCCGGACTATACCGTCGGTTCTGGAATTACACCAGATCAGCCTGAGAGGCTCGTGGACTTGGAGAAGTCCTCCTTACCACCGGTCGGGAATTAGCTTTAAAAGCTGCACCCTGCCCTGAAGGTTGCTATGTAGTTACTAGTTGTATTTTACTATTGAAAAGGGAATTTTGTAAAGGTCTTTTTGGTTTTTAAAAGTTCTTGCCGAAGGGCTGAATTACGCCGCAAGCCAGGCGCTTGCCGGCGTTACCAGCCGGCTGACTGCGGTAATCATCGGGATTTTGATGAATAATTACCGCATGCCCCAGTGCGGCGTCAACCGTAAAACGGTTCGTAAAAAAGCTTAGCATGGCCTGACCGTTGTTGGAAAAAAGCACCGGCAGATCCCCGGCATGATTACCGTGAGGCTGACGGTCGGGATTCCAATGTTCCCCGGCAGCCTGAAAAGGGTTACTTGCATCCCCGACTTCACAGGTGCCGAATTGATGGATATGAAAGCCATGCGGACCAACGGGTTCGCATCCTTCTCGGGCCGGTTGGTAGGGTGGTAACCCGCAAATGTTTACTGAGACCAAGGTTCCGCCGGGGACCTCCTGAAACATTACATAACCCCGGATTTGTGGGGCCAAAGGACCGCCAAGGATTTTAGCAATTGCCGCCCGTTCCCGATTGGGGTAAAGGAGCCAGCCGATCCCGGTGGCAAAAGTGATTTGGTTCATCAGATCATCTCCTGACTTGTTGAAGGATCAGTTTATTTGTTATTTCAAAAAGTAATTAATCTATCATATGCGACGGGGACTTTGAGGTGCTGCGGTGGATTAAAAACTAAACAAAACCGCAGCCGTGGAAATATCTTACCAAACGGCAGTAACGGAATTGCCACGACAAACCGGATTTTCGATTGTTCCTGAAGACATAAGTTTTTGGTTGAGGATATTCATGACAAATGATATAATAAGCTAGAATTTTAAAGCTAAAATAAATGACCCAGATGCTCCAAAAAGAAGTTAAAAGTGAAACCGGTGTAAAAACAGTTACCGCACCGTTACTGTCTGGATCCGAAAAATTAAGGAGATTTGACCATGCAAACATTGAACGAAATCATTGCCGGGATTAAACCTCTTAACGGGCAGGCAATGGCAGCGGCCCAACAACGCCTCGACAGCCTGATTAAGCCCATCGGAAGCTTTGGCAAACTGGAAAAAATAGCAGCCCAGCTGGCGGGAATAACTGGGCAGGTTACTAACGAATTAACTAAGAAGTGTATTGTGATCATGTGTGCGGATAACGGCGTCTGGGAGGAAGGGGTTAGCTCTTGTCCCCAGGAGTTTACCGCCCTGCAGACGCTCAACTTTACTAAGGGAATCTGTGGGATTAATGTCTTAGCGCGTCAGGCCGGGGCAGATCTCCGTATTGTTAATATCGGAGTTAAAGAGGCTCTTGATCACCCTCAAATTGTTAACTGTAAAATCCGCCCTGGTACTTGGAATATTACTAAAGGTCCGGCTATGACGGAAGCTGAAGCGGTTCAAGGCCTCAATGTGGGGATTGCAACCGTCGGCCGATTGGTAGAGGCGGGTTATGCTTTGATTGGAACCGGAGAGATGGGCGCCGGCAATACCACGACCAGCAGTGCCATTGTGATGGCCTTTACCCATTGCGATCCTGCCACAGCAGTTGGTAAGGGCGCCGGGTTGACCGCTGAAGCTTATCAACGGAAACAACAAGTAATTCAACGCGCTTTGGAAGTTAATCATCCTGATCCGGGTAACCCCCTGGAGGTACTGGCGAAAGTCGGTGGGTTTGATCTGGCAGGCTTGGCAGGATGTTACCTGGGGGCAGCTTATTACCGGCTGCCGATCGTTATTGACGGTTTTATCTCCGCTGCCGCAGCCTTGATTGCCTCCCGGTTGCAACCGTTATGCCGCGAATATATGATTCCGTCCCATTGTTCGGTGGAACCGGGGTTTAGTTTAATAATGGCAGAGTTGGGACTGGAGCCTCTGTTTAACCTAGAGATGCGTTTGGGTGAAGGGACCGGTTGCCCGTTAGCGTTTTATCTGGTGGAAGCGGCTGCTAAAATTATTACTGAAATGGCTACTTTCGAAGCAGCGGCAATCCGGAATGATTTCTTAGTTGACCCGCGCCGCAATTGATAGAAGGTTCGGAGTAAAATGGGAAGTATAATTTTAGTTACCGGCGGAGCTCGCAGCGGTAAAAGCAGGTATGCGGAGCAATTGGCCAGTAATATAGGAAAGCGGGTGCTCTATCTGGCGACCGCCATCGGGTTTGATGACGAAATGCAGGACCGCATTGCCAGACACCAACAACGGCGACCGCCGGAATGGGAAACCTGGGAAGGTTATCACAACTTGAAAGCAGTCTTTGCCGACCCGGCAAAAACCTACGATGCCATTTTGTTGGACTGTGTTACTTTGCTGGTCTCAAACCGGCTGTTGGAGACGGAGGCGGCTGAAGCGCCAGGGGATGCGGCAACCTTGGAACGCTTGGAGCAGGCGATCATTGCGGACCTCGGTGCTTTTTTGGATGCGGTGGAACAGCGGCAGACCACCTTAATCATGGTTACCAATGAAGTAGGGTGGGGGATTGTCCCCGAAAACCGACTGGCCCGGATCTTCCGGGATCTGGCCGGCCGGGTCAATCAATACCTCGCCACCCGGGCCCACCGAGTTTATCTGCTGGTCTGTGGCCAAGTATTACCGGTAAAATGAGGATGCCATGAAGATATTTCTGTTAATGTTGCAATTCTTTACTAGACTCCCGCTTCCGCAAAGCAGAACGGTGGATCCTGCTGATTTTCCTCGCGGAGTCTGGTCTTTTCCTCTGGTTGGCCTGGTTATCGGTGTTTTTAATGCGCTGATATTCTGGGTATTATCTTTTGGGCTGGAAAAGCGGTTAGTGATCATTCTGACTTTACTGTTTAATCTCTTAATTACCGGTGCCTTGCACCTGGACGGTTTAGCTGATACCTGTGACGGAGTTTTTTCCGCCCGGACGAAAGAGCGGATGTTGGAGATAATGAAGGACAGCCGGATCGGGACCAATGGTGCCATTGCTGTCTTTTTTGATCTGGCTTTAAAAACCGTTTTGTTAGACCAACTGAATGCTCCAGCAATCATCCGGGCTTGGCTGGTGGTCCCGGTGGTTGCCCGGACGGCAATGATTTTTTTAATGTCTACCTGTCCGGCGGCGCGGCCGGAAGGCAAGGGCTTGGGGAACCTTTTTATCGGAAAGGTCAAACCGGAGAGCATTATAATTGCGGTTTTTTTATGTTTAATAATAGTTACAAGTATAATCCGGTTTCAGGTTTTGGCGGTGGCGGCTTTAAATTTATTGGGATTGGTCGGCTATCGTTGGTTGATATTGGGTAAGCTTGGCGGTATGACCGGTGATACTTTAGGGGCTTTTGTCGAAGTCAGTGCAGTGGTGACACTGATGACAATGGTTTTATTGGAAAAAATGGTTTCTATATGAATCCTTGATGTCAGTTTTTATATATACCAATTTGAAACACGCTTTTTCTTGAGATTTTTCGTGAAATCTCATTTTTTAAATAAATAAATAGCGAAAGGTCGGTAAAATGCAACTTTACCTGGTGCGGCATGGGGCTACCGTAGGGAACGAAAGTGGGGTTTATCAAGGCTGGAGCGATACGGCCCTCTCACCGGCGGGGCGGCGGCAGTGTGAAGCGATACGGCGCAAATTAGAACGGATTGAGTTTGATGTGGTGATTAGCAGCCCGTTGGGGCGGGCAATCAGTTCCGCGCAACTGATTACTGGCCTTTCTCGTGACCAGATCCTAATTTGTGAGGCATTTAAAGAGTTTAATTTCGGTGCTTGGGAAGGCTTAAGCTACCGGGAGGTCCAACGGCAATACCCCCGGGAATGGCAGGCTTGGTGCAGTGATTGGCAGGTCGCGGTTTTACCAGGGGGCGAAAATTTTACTGCTTTTTACCAACGGATACATGACGGCTGGGAGAGGTTGGCAGAGGTTTATCATAGCCAAAGCATTTTACTGGTGGGACATGCCGGCCCGTTCCGAGTGTTGGCCAGTATTTTATTAAAGATGCCCCCGGAATCATGTTGGCGGTTAAGTTTCGACTTTGGGTGTTACAGCTGGTTCGAATGTCAAGAGGGTATTCCGGTGTTGCGTAAGCTCAATTGTTAAAGGCAGGTCGCAAGGCAAACAATTCAAAAAAAGAACTAAAGAAGCATCAGTCTGGTGGTGGTGCGTCCTTAGTTCGTTTTCGGATTTGCTACTGATCGAAATTTAAGCTGATTCCCGCTGCTAGGTACATCGCCGCTGTCAGTTTATTTTGAAACCGCTGGAGTTGCTAAATTATTTTTTTTACGTTTAATCAGGTACTGCGAGACCGCTACTGCAGCAATCAAGGCAATGCCGATGAAGTCGGTGATAATTTCCGGGATAATTAAGAGGAGTCCGCCTACTAAAGCAATAATCCGCTCGAAGCTGTTCATTTTAGCAAGCAGATATCCTTCCATAGCGGCGGAGACGCCGATAATGCCGGCTATTGAAGTCAACAAGATCCAAACAACTTCCCAGGCAGTAGTATCAATTAAAAGCATATTCGGGTTAAAGGCCATAATATAAGGGACGATAAAGGCAGTGATCGCCAACCGGGTGGCGGTCACACCGGTTTTAAACGGATTGGATTTGGCAATCGCCGCACCGGCATAGGCAGCTAAAGCCACCGGTGGTGTAATATCGGCGACAATACCAAAGTAAAACACAAACATATGAGCAGCCAAAACCGGGATGCCCAATTTAACGACAATCGGTGCGGTGATGGTGGCCATGATCACATAATTGGCTGTGGTCGGTACCCCCATTCCCAAGATAATACAGGCGATCATGGTGAAGAAGAGGCCGATTATCGGAATTCCTCCGGAAAGGGAGAGGAGGCCGCCGGCCAGTTTCAAGCCGATCCCGGTCAAGGTAACGACACCAACAATGATTCCGGCGATGGAACAAGCTACCGCTACTCCGATGGTATTTTTGGCGCCGTTCTGGAGAGCACTGCCCAAAGAATGGATGTTTAAACGGGTATCTTTATGGAAGGAACTGACAATAATCGTAGTTACTATAGCCAGGCAGGCAGCAAAAGCCGGGGTACGGGCCGGCAGCAAACCTTCAATACCAGTCATGCTGACCATTAAGACAATTACCGGCAAGAAAAGAAAACCCTTACGAAAGAACAGGCTCCAAAACTTGGGTATTTCCTCTTTAGACAGGCCTTTTAACCCCAATTTCTTGGCTTCAAAGTGAACCATCATAAAAATTCCGGTGAAGTACAATAACGCCGGAAGACAGGCGGCAATGGCTATAGTCGAATAGGGAGTGTCCGTCATTTCGGCCATCAAAAAAGCAGCTGCTCCCATAATCGGAGGCATGATCTGTCCGCCGGTAGAAGCCGCGGCTTCTACCGCCGCAGCAAATTCTGGTTGATAACCGGACTTTTTCATTACCGGAATGGTAACACTGCCGGAACCGACGGTATTAGCAACCGAGCTGCCGGAGTACATTCCTTCCAAAGCGCTGGCAATTACGGCTACTTTGGCGGGCCCGCCGGAAGCAAAACCGGCAATCGAGTTGGCAATGTCAATGAAGAACGAACCAATCTGGGTCTTCTCCAAAAAAGCACCGAGCATTATGAATAAAACAATGAAGGTCGAACAAACCCCTAAAGGAGTCCCGATTACGCCTTCGGTAGTATAGAATAAATGTGTAATAATGCGTTTTAATGAAAAACCAGTGGTAAACGCGTAAACAATAAAACCGGAAACCACTATCAAGATCGGCAGGCCGACCACCCGGCGACAGACCTCCATTAAGACCAGGATGCCTACAATGCCAATGGTTAGATCCAGAAAAGTGGAACGGCCAGCCCGGGCCACGATGGCGGTGAAGTTCATTACAAAGTAGAAGAAAGCCCCACTGCCCAGCAACGCCAGTAAAATGTCATACCAGGGAATGTAGTTCCTTTTTTTGCTGGTGTTCTTTCGGGCCGGGTAAATTATCAAGGCCATGAAGATGATTATTCCGATGAAGGATGCGCGGCGAATCTGCTCCGGCCAAGTGCTAATGGTATTCATCCACAGCACAAACAGGGAAAAAGCTATCAGCATATAACGGACAAGTTTATCGGGAATTCCGTCAAAATGCCGGGTATTGGATTCTCGATCATATTCTGCTAAAACAGTTTGGATGTCGACTTCAGCGGTTTCAATCAGGTTGGATTTTTCCGGGGTCATCAATTCTCCTCCTCAACTGGTATTTCCAAGGGTTTGCCCGTTCCAATTTAAAGACTACCGTACTGTTTTTGCCGCACAGATTACGCAGGCTGATTTTTTTGCCGTTGATTTGTAAAATGTGGTCGGATACGGTGCCAACGATGTAGGATAAGCGTTCAAACTTTTTATTAAAACCGGAGATAATCATCTCTCCGTTGTTGCCGTAAGTAAGTCGCTGGCCGGGTTCGAGCTGGGTCTGGACTCCAGCTCCGAATGAGCTGTAATGAGTCTCAATTACATAGATCCCGCCGTGGCGAATTTGATAAACATCACAAACCGGACTTTGATTTACCGAATGGATAAACGTAACGGAAAAAGTCATTCCCTCGGTCGCCGGATATGCTGCAAAGCAATGGTTATCCTTCCCGCTGCGGATAACGAGGAAATCGCTTTGGGGAACTGTGTAAATTACGAGCACAGCCGCAATAACGAAGCCCGTCACTGCGGCTGCTGCCGGCAACTGCCAATTAAACAGCTTTCTCTTTAACGGCGGCAATTTCTTTATAGAACTCCGATTTCTTTAAAGTATTTTTTAGCCCCCGGATGGAACGGGACGGACACCCCTTCAACTGCATATTTTGGGTTAAGTTCAGCACCTTTAGCGTGCCCGGAAGCAATCTGGCTTTTGTTTTCAAAGAGCGCCTTAGTCATTTTATAGACGGTTTCTTCAGGTAATTTTTTACTTACGATAAAGGTAGCTTTAACCGCAACGGTGATTGCATCCTCAGTTTTTCCACCATAGACCGAAGCAGGGATGGGGTATTGGGTATAAAACGGATATTTTTCCATTAGTGCCTTGGCGTGTTCCTCATCGATGGATAAAATTACAATTTTGTTGGTGGTGGTTAAGTCCATGATTGCTGTAGTCGGTGCCCCGGCGGTACAAAAGAAGGCGTCAATTTTATTGTCTTTAAATGCATTGGCCGAATCACCGAACCCTAATTTCTGGACAGTAATGTCATCAAAGGTGATGCCATAGACTTCTAAAATCTGTTTGGCATTGAATTCAACTCCGGAACCGGCATCACCGACGGAAACACGTTTACCTTTCAAATCGGCAATGGATTTGATTCCGGCATCAGGATTAGCGACAATCTGACAGACTTCCGCATAGAGGGCGGCCATGGCGTAGAAGTTATCGATCTTGTCGTTTTCAAACAGGGAGGTGCCGTTATAAGCGTAATCCATGACGTCGTTTTGGACGATGGCCAAGTCCACCTCACCGTCGGCAACTAAGCGAATGTTGGCTGCGGAAGCGCCGGTTGATTGGACATCAAAGGAAAGTCCGGTTTTTTCGGAGAGAACTTGCGAAACTACTCCGCCAAAGGCATAATATGTACCGGTAGTTCCCCCGGTTGCCATTTTTAGTGAAGAACTGCCGCAACCAGCTAAGGTTATTACTGCAATTATTATTAGTATGATAAATGCCGTACTTAAACCTTTTTTCATCAAAAAACCCCCAATCAATTTGGTCAGAATAAAAAAGCATGACCTTAATATTATAGTACATTAATACTGAAATTTCAATAAAGAGCAAAATGAGTTGTTTTTTTATAAGAAGAAGAAAATTAAGGATTTTTTGCTGTGAATCGGTTAGGCGCGGCAGGGTTACCAATAGCCGTTCGTTCATCTTAGTGCCATAAAAGCGAAATTTTCTTGTTAAGGCTACTCTAAAATGCTATAATAAATTCGGTTAAAATATTAATTTAGTAGCTGACAATTTAATATCTGACAGATGACAACGGTGCCCGTTGTGTCCGGGTTAAAAGGGAAAGCGGTGCAAAGCCGCTACAGCCCCCGCTACTGTAATTGGGGATGAAATCCAACAATGCCATTGGGAAACTGAGAAGGCCGGAAAGTAAGATGATCCATTAGTCAGTAAACCTGCCGTTGCCAGTTGCTTTTAGTTCTTCGGAGGGAAGGACGAAAAGTTGTTGGTAAAATAGCCGTTTGTGGCTTGCTTTTACATGACTTTAAGTCCACCGTGGTCCGAAGGTGGATTTTTTATTTTTATATAACAGTGACCGCTTTGAAAAGAATACCAGGAAAGGTTGGAGCAGTTACCATGATGGCTCAGGGTAAAATGAAATGCTTAGTTATCAGCCTATTGCTGCTGGCTGGTTGCCTAATTTATGGCTATAGAGTTATTTTGCCTCCGGGCCACGCTGCGGTGCTGCCGCCGTCAGGGTATCCGTTGACTTTGGTTGATTCTTATCAACGGCAGGTCACTCTTGACCAACCACCGCAGCGTGTGATTTCAGTGGCACCCAATATTACGGAGATTATTTTTGCCTTGGGAAAAGGGACTAGCCTGGTCGGCAGGACGGATTATTGTGATTACCCGACAGCCAGCCGTCGGGTGGCTTCAATCGGAAACATAACTAACCCTAATATCGAAAAGATCGTCCAACTCCAACCGGATCTGGTGATTGCATCAACCCATTTTCAATTAGCGGTGCTGGAAAAATTAGAAGAGTTAGGGATTAAAGTGGTAGTTTTTAACGAACCCGAAAGTTTTGCCGGCATCTATACAATCATCCGTCAGGTTGGAATAGCCCTAAATGCCCGGGAACAGGCAGCGCAGCTAGTCGCCGCAATGCAGCAAAAGGTTAAACGGGTAAGGGAAACAGTTAAATCCGCCGCTAGACCCAAAGTCTATTATGTGGTTGGGTTTGGCAAGGCCGGGGATTTTACTGCCGGAAAGGATACTTTTATTGCCAAGTTGATTGCAATGGCCGGCGGTATTAATGTGGCCAACGACACTAAAGGATGGCATTATAGTCTGGAAAAACTGGTGCAGAAAAACCCGGATTACATCATTTGCAGTCGCTATTTTAATACTAAAACCGGAATTGCAGCTGCAGTTGGATATCGAGATTTATCTGCTGTTAAAGGTGGAAGATTGTACGAAATCGACAACAACCTGCTGGATCGACCGGGTCCGCGTTCTGCCGAGGGGTTGGAAACTTTGGCCCGTCTGTTACATCCAAAACTTTTTAGCAATTTTAATGAGGAGCAGAAATGAAGAGTTTATTGCAGCAACGCCGTTTTTATCGGAAAATTTTTGGAGCGGGAACTCTTTTGTTGTTTGGTTTGATGCTGATCGCTGCTAATTTGGGAGTAGCCAAATTATCCTGGAGTAAAACTCTGATGATTATCATCAGCCGGATTCCTCTGTTTAACCAGTGGGTGTCTTTAGAGCAGATTGACCCGGCAGCCTTGATTATCATTCTTAACCTCAGGTTGCCTCGGATCTTATTAGCGGCAATGCTCGGTGCCGGTTTGGCAGTGGCGGGAGCGGTCTTTCAGGGAATCTTTAAAAACTCTCTGGCTGATCCGTTTATTTTAGGTATTTCAGCCGGCGCGGCACTGGGAGCCGCGGTAGCGATCGTGTTGGGGGATGCTGCTACCTATTTTGGTCTGGGGCTGATTACCATCGCCGCCTTTGGCGGCGGGGTCGGTACAGCCTGGTTGGTTTACCAGATTGCCGGCGCCGCCGGCAAAGTTTCTAATACCACCCTGTTGCTGGCGGGCATGGCTGCCAATCTGTTCTTAACCGCGATTATGTCGCTGTTGATGACCTTCCGACGGGAACAGCTGGAACGGATCATAATGTGGACCATGGGCAGCGTGGCCACTGCCAATTGGACGGAGGTGCTCCTGCTCCTGCCGATAGTTTTGGGGGTAACCGGTATAATCATGTTTTTTGCCCGGGATTTAAATGTCTTGCTTATTGGGGAGGATAATGCGCGCAGTATGGGAGTTGAAGTTGAACAGGTAAAACTGATACTTTTGACCGCCGGTACACTGCTGGTGGCAGCCTTGGTCTCGGTCAGCGGTGTAGTGGGCTTTGTCGGATTGATGGTGCCGCACATGGTCCGGTTGGTCTGCGGTGCCGACTACCGGACGGTGGTACCGTTTTCGGCTTTAGGAGGGGCAATTTTGGTGATTGGCTGTGATACGCTGGCACGCTGTCTAATACCGCCAACTGAGATTCCCCTGGGAATCGTCACCTCCATCCTAGGGGCGCCTTTCTTTCTCTACTTAATTTTTAAAGCCAAAAAGCAGGTGCTTTAGGATGCCGATTCAAAATGCTATTGAAATACATAATTTATCCTTTTGCTTTGAAAAAAAACCGGTATTAGAGGGGATTAATCTCTCTTTTGCCAGGGGAAAGTTTCATACCATCATTGGGCCAAACGGTTCCGGTAAAACTACATTGTTAAGAATGCTCGCCCGGGCCCTCGAGGTTAATAAAGGCATGATTACAGTTAACGGTGTCGACCTTAAAACCATTCGTCCGAAAAACCTGGCGCGGCAGTTGGCAGTGGTACCCCAGGATAGCACTTGGGAATTTGATTTTTCAGTACTGGACGTGGTTCTGATGGGACGGACGCCTTACCTCTCCCGTTTTGCTACGGAAGGGGAGGCAGATTTGGCAGCCGCGCGGCAAGCAATGGAAATGACCGATACCTGGCGGTTGCGGGAGCGAAGTATTATCAGTCTCAGCGGCGGGGAACGCCAGCGGGTGCTGGTGGCCCGAGCGATCGCCCAACAGACTGGGATTATCATCTTGGACGAGCCGGTGTCCCATTTGGACCTTCACCATCAAATCACCCTACTGAAACAGGTCAGGGAATTAAACCGTCGTAAGGAAATTACGGTGTTGGCGGTGTTACATGACCTTAATTTAGCGGCAGCCTTTAGCGATCGGTTGATCGTAATGGCTCAGGGCCGGGTCTATTGCCAGGGCCGGCCGGAAGAAGTTTTAAAACCGGAAATGATTCGAAAGGTTTTTGGGGTGGAGGTAGCGATTATTCCCAATCCTGAAACCGGAAGATCTTATGTTCTGCCAAAACTGTAGGAATAAAGATTGAGAGGTGGACCAAATTGATTATTCAAAAACTACTGATTCTTCTGTTAATTCTGACCCTGGGCGGATTGGCTGTGGCAACGGCGGAGGATTCGGAAATTACTGTCTACGAAGAGGAGGAGGTGGTGGTTACCGCCACTCGTATCAAGCAGCAAAAGAGTAAAGCTCCGGGTAAAACCGAAGTAATTACCAAGGAATCAATGGAGGCTTCCGGGGCGACGCGGCTGACCGAGGCTTTAGCCAGTGAGGTAGTAACCTATAATACCGGCGGAGTTTCCGGAGAGACTGCCGTGCAATTGGGCGGGGTATCTCCAAATCAAACTTTGGTTTTAATCAATGGAATACCTGCCAATACCGGGACCGGCGGTTACTTTGATTTAAGTTATTTTCCGGTGGCCGGAATTGAACGGGTTGAAGTGGTCCACGGGCCGTTATCTGCTTTATATGGGGCTAATGCCTTAGGCGGGGTTGTTAACATTATTACCGATTTAACCGGAACTGCATCTAATCGGGTAAATTTGAAAAGCGGCAGTAATGCTTATGCCCAATTGGATTTTACAATGCAGCAACCACAATTTGGTTTAGCAGGTGGCGCCCTGACTACCGATGGCCACCGAAAGCATAGCGCCACTACAAACAGTTATCTATTGGGACAATATGACTTTTGGCAGACAGAGCAAAGACAGTTGCGTTTGAACCTATTATATAATACTAAAAATTTTGAAGACCCATTAAGTGTTACCAATGATGGAGTCAAAGAAAACCTGTCTCTTGATTTGGCTGGGAAAAACCTGGTTAATCAATTTGAGATCGAATACAAGTTATATACCCAGCGTAATAACTATGAGTGCCGCAGTGATAAGACTGATTTATTAAAATCTAAAATTTCAGGCAGTGACCTGGCAGCCGGTTATCAAATGGGACCGCATTATCTTTTAGGCGGGATCCAGTTGCAACAGGCCAAGTTGAGCCGGAATGAAAAAGCGGAACTTTGGCATAACGGCGCTTTGTTTTTGCAGGATCAATGGCAAATCGCTCCGCAATGGGAGGTTGTTTCCGGAGTGCGCTGGGATACCGGATCGGTTTTTTCATCACCGCTTTGTCCCCGGTTGAGTCTGAATTATACGGTGACGGATGAATTTACAGTTAAATTGGGTTACGGTAAAGCATTCCGGGCACCCACGTTCGATGACCTCTATTACCCCGAATCTTCGTATATCGATGAAGACGGAATTGTCCGTTATTTCAGAGGTAATCCCGAACTGAAGCCGGAGACCAGTAAACGTTATGATGTAACCGGTGAATGGCAGAACGGTTCTCAAACAATCAGCCTCAATTATTTTATGTCCAGAATTGTTGATGAAATTACCTGGAGGGATGCTACTAGAGAAAACGGTTACCTTTCCATACCAGTAAATATTGCTAAGATGCAAATTAACGGCGTTAACTTAAGCTGGAGCAAAAAATGGAACCATTCCCTGCGGACTGGGTTGAAATATCTATGGACCGACCGGAAAGCCTGGGATCCGGCTACCAAAAGCTACAGTGTTAATGAAAATACTTACGGTAAAAACCGCTATACTTTGAATCTGGGTTATCAACACTCTGCCTGGGATCTCAATCTGAACTGGAATTATATTACGGACCGCAATAATGGCCAGGCGGATTACGGCGTATTGGATTTATACCTTAGCTATCGAGTGAATGCCAAATTAAGTTATGGGTTAGCCATCAATAATTTAAGCGACCGGGAATACCAAATCGTGGCAGGCTACCCCATGCCCGCTCGGGAATATTACTTAAGCGCCAAATACCTTTTTTAAATTAATACTCGTAAATAACGGGCAAGCCATTTTAAGTATTTGAGGATTGAACAGCTATGTTACGTAAATGTTTAATTGGTTCGACCCTTTTCCACCTGGTGTTCTTGGCAGTGAGCTGGTTTTGGTTTCCGTATCCGGATCCATCGCAACAGGAGGAGCATTATTTGGAAATTTTTTCAGATTGTCCGCCGGATATTGGAGGAAATCAACCGACTACCGTCGTATCTATGGAACAGAAGCAGATACGGCAAGAGTTTGAGCCGGATCCGGTTCGGTACAGAGCAGCAACTGGTGAGTCTCAAAAAACGGTTGCCACAGTAACCGCACCGACGCAAAAACAATTGACTACACCCAGGGTGCCGGGGTCAGAAACAGTTACTCTGGTAAATGCTGTGGGGATGGGGCCGCCGAGCCGAAGTACTGTTACGCCAAAAAAACCGGTGGCAGTTGCTCAACGGCAACCGACCGCTTTTACCGATGATTTCGGGGAGGTTGCCGGCACTCTGTCGGTTCAAGACCATCGGGAAATTGCCACTGGTGTCTCAGGAAAGGCAGACGGTAAAACCGGGCAAGCCTGGGGTAATCCGGGCCAAAAAGTTTTCGGTTTTACCAATGATTTCGGGGAGGTTGCCGGTACCCTGTCGGTTCAAGACCATCGGGAAATTGCCACTGGTGTCTCCGGAAAGGCAGACAGTAAAACCGGGCAAGCCGGGGGCAAGCCGGGTCAAAATGTTTCCGGATTGACGGCGGATAATCCTCCGGTCAAGGTGTTTTCCCCCGGCCCAGTATTTCCGGTTTTGGCGCAGCGGAACAATTGGGAGGGGACTACTTTAGTACAGGCAGTGGTAAAGATTAACGGAAAGGTAGGCGAGGTGAAGATTGTAAAAACTTCTGGGTATGTAATTTTAGATTGCGAAGCTGTACGGACAGTTAAAAGATGGCGTTTCATTCCTGCTTTGAAGGATGGAAAACCGGTAGTTTGCAAGATTCAAATTCCATTTACGTTTAAGTTGGAGGGGTAACGATGAACTGGATTGTTCAGGGCGGTATCTTTATGATACCTTTGATGCTGTGTTCTGTGATTACGGTCGCAATCGTAAGTGAACGGCTAATTATTTTCTCTCAAACCATGCGGACAGCTTTAATCCGTTATGACCAGCCGGATGATATTGTAAAAAAACTCCGGCAGCATCTGGTGGCCTTGCAGACGATCATCACGATCGCTCCGATGTTGGGACTTTTAGGGACGGTTACCGGTTTGATGAAATCATTTTACCTTTTGGGACATCAAGTAAACGTTTATAATCCCCAAGAGATTAGTACCGGAATCAGTGAAGCCTTAATTACTACGGCGGTAGGGTTGGTAATTGCTGTGGTGGCAACGGTTTTTTACAACTACTTCCAGGCCAGACTGGAGGAGTACATCCATGATTATAATGCAGAATTGAACCAGATGTAAAAATACTTTGGAGGTTTACTGAAAAGCTCAAGTGAAAGCTGCATTGAAAAAACAACCAATCAAACTTGAAAAGTTGCCCCAGGCCAAAGTAGAGATTATTAATCTGATTGACGTCTTAATTACCTTGATTGCCTTTTTTATGTTGACAACTGTTTTTGCAAGGCAACAGCAGCAACTCAAAGTGGATTTGCCAGAAGCGCAACAGGCTCAAACTTTGGATCCGCAGATCCGTAAAATTCTGATTGAGGTGGATTCTGAGGATCATTTAAAGGTCAATCATTACCCGGTTTCACTGAAGCAGTTGGCAGCGGTCTTAAGACAGCAACCCGCCGCTACAGTAGCAGTGATTCAGGCTGATAAAGCCTGCCGTTATGAAAAGGTGATCCAGGTACTCGATCGGGTAAAAGAGAGCAAATTGAAACGAATCAGTTTTGAGGTGAAGTCGGCCGACTGATCGTTTCCTGCGTTTTGTCTGTGATTAACCGGATATTGTAAAAGCTTTGGATAATCAGAGTTTTAATTGGGATAATAACTAATAATC
>DATCLA010000027.1:0-1835 GCA_036564195.1 Bacillota bacterium | reverse complement strand
AAGCCGGCACGTCAGGTCACATAAAACACGGGGATTAATAAGCAGGTGCTTTGTACGGCACCTGCTTTTTGTACTCTCATCCATGATGATCCCGGTAACTAAGTGAAATACGGCGTTTAATTCGAATAGATCCAAAAAATTCTGGGCAAAATGGATAAAGTAAATGATGCGTAGAACGCAACTCCCGAAAGAAAGGAGGAAATAAGAATTGGAAAGAAGCGGAACCACTTTGGCTATTAAGTTTGTAATGACCTTCATCCTGGCGGCTGTTGCTTTCTATTTCATGGTGCGTAATCCCTGGAGTTGGATTCTGGCCGTATCCATTGTGGTAACAGCCGTAAACTACCTGATTGGTGACCTGGTTATTCTCCCCAGTTACGGCAATATGGTGGCAGCAATCGCGGATGGGGTCATGGCCGCTATAGTAGCCTATATTGTGAGCCTGCTATTCGCAACGTTTGACAGTACAGCCGCCGCCTTGATCACGTTCGGAATTTTAATAGCCATTGGCGAGTACTTGCTGCACCAGTATCTAACTGAGAGTTTTGCATATTAATTAACCCAGAAAAACCTGGGTTTTCTAAGAATAAAAAAGGACTTCACCCCCGCTTTTGCCGAATTTTTTAGGTGACAAAACCAAAAACAAGCAAATGCGGAAAGGGAAGTCACCTATGTATATTCGGCAAGGATGCGTTTTCTCCTTTGAAGATGCTATCAAAATGCAGCCTCAATCCCGATTAGAGAGTGTTTTAGCCACCCTCAATTTAAGGGCAGTTGTCGCTACTTTGGATGAGGATATTGATTATCGTCGCGGACCAAATGGTTATTCCACTGAAACCAAGCTTAGAGCTTTGATTGCCATGCGAGTGTATAACATGGCTAGTTTTACTGAATTGGTTGAGCGCCTTAACAATGATCCTATGCTTAGATATAACTGTGGTTTTGAAGTTTTTGGCAAGGTGCCCAGTGTGGCTACTATTAGCCGCTTCTATAGCCGCCTGACTGAATCAGATTGTCTGCAAAAACTCTTCAAACAGGTAGTGCAGCAAGCTGAAGCTATGGGACTTCTTGATACTAATGCCATTGCCATTGATGCATCTAAGGTAAATGCTAATGAAAAGTCTATTCCCCGTAAGAATATTAACGATGATGGTAAGTCAGCCAACTGGGGGAGTAAACTTGACACCAATGGTAACCAGATAACCTGGTTTGGCTATAAACTGCATATCGCTACCGATATTAAATCTGAACTGCCGGTGGCCTTAAAAGTAACCCCTGCTAGCACCAATGATGGTATCATGGCCGAAAGCATTCTGAAAGAGTGCGGCGATAACCTTACGGGTAGACCCCAGTATTATCTCATGGATGCCGGTTATGATCATAAGGCGCTGTATGAGCTAATCCGGAAAAGATACCGGGCTCAGGCAATAATACCTCTTAATCACCGGAGGGCTAAAGAACCCAAAGAAGGCTTTGACTGGGATGGTACACCTATTTGCTCCGCCGGGTACCGCATGGTCTATTGGGGCGGCAGTAAAGGGGTTAACAAGTTCCGTTGCCCGCATATTATGGGCAAATGCGATTGCCCCTTTGGTTCTTCCTGGTGCTCTGACAGTAATTATGGTCTAGTCATTAAAACCAGAGCTAAGCAGGATTCACGATTATTCTGCACACCTCATCGGGGTACTACTAACTGGCGGAAACTATACAACAAGAGAACTACAGTAGAACGGTGTTTTGGTCGATTGAAGGAACATCTAGGTTTAGAAACTGGGCTTAATGTACGCGGTATTAAGAAGGTTGAAAGCCACGCGTACTTATGCGCAATAATAATG
>DATCLA010000026.1:0-3908 GCA_036564195.1 Bacillota bacterium | reverse complement strand
TCCTCCGGTAGATTCCCCATTGTTAAACTATCCAAAGCCTTTTGATAAGTGCGGGTAATCAATTCTACTTTCTCAGCAGGGTAAATCTTTAATTCCAAGCGCAAAACATCCAGACCGCTCCGGATCAACTTGGCTAATTCGCTGTAAAGACAGTGGTCTTTAGAGTTAAGCAGGTGCATCCGGCAGAATTGGTCAGTATAGACCGGGAAATCAAGATTCTTCCGGTCCCGCAGGGCAAAAGATCCGGTCCGACAGGTTTTGGGGCAAGGCGCTTCAGTGGTGATTAAGGAGTTAATTGGACAATATTCCGAGACCATCAGCTCCACCGGTCCCTGGACCACCGCTTCCAAACGGGTTTCAGTGACTGTCGGTCTTAACCCGGCGATTTGTTTCAAAGTCAGTTCCGGTGAAACTGCAATCTGCTCAATCCGGGGTTGCGCCACCGCTTGCAGTGCCCAACTGTTATAGAAGTTGAGCGGGTAATTTAAAAAGATCGACTGCCAATTGTCGTTTATAACCAGGTGTAATAGACCCAAATCGGAAACCATAACCCCGTCCGGAACGACTGCAGTGATCAGCCGATAATAATCAAGCCACAGCTGACGCTGGGCTTCACGGTTAATCCGGGGCATTGCCAAAATCAGCCGGGCTCCGGCTGCTCTAGTAAAGGCCAGCGCTTCTCGGAACTGAGGTTCATTCCAGTGAAAACCGGTTAATTCATCACCACCGGCATAGACTAAGGCCGCACCTGCCCGAACCGCTGCTTTGACACTCTCCAAATCCCCAACCCAAACGCTTAATACCGGCTGACCCTGTTTCCCGCCGGGCCGCCGCTCCCCGGCCGGCAGTTGCGGTAGAGCCAAAGAAGGTAGTCTAACCGGTTGCCGTTGATAAGGGGCTAATTGCTGCTCCCGCAATCGGGCAAGGGCAGTCCGCCGGACTTGATTCAACTCGCTTAAAGGAATCATCAGCCCCGGTGCCAGTTCCATAGTCAGCTGCTGCAGATAATAAGGGGTATTACCTAACCTTCCCAGGTGTTCCTTTAAAATATCAACAGTTAAAGGCTTATTCTTGGCGTTCCCTAAGCAAACGTCAGTCGTAGCGGTTCCGCTGTGACCGGTCCCGTCCCGGTAGGTCACTTCTAAAGGTTGGCCCGCTGTCCCCCGGACCGTAACGTCACAGCTGAGCTTCAAAGCTGGGTTATCTCGAGCCAACGCTTCTCTGGTCTGTTGTTCCAATTGATTGGAGAAAACCTTAAATACCCGGTCACCGGGATAGGCTCTTTCTTGAACCGGTAGAGATACGGTCATTCCGGCCCGGGCCGACCGGACCGGCCTGCCGTTGCAGTAGATTTCGGCTACGGTTACAGCACCCCGTCCGCCGCGGCTAACCCAGATCTCCACCACGTCACCGCTTTCCAAGTCGGCTTCCAGTTTCAGAGTGACCCGGTCTTGTTCCGGATCAGTCTTTAATACCCGGCCCAGAAAGACCCCCCGGTTATTGGGACGGTTAAAACTCATTAAAGCCGCATTCCGGTTATTACCAAAGTACCCTGTAGTGAAACCGCGGTTGAATGATGTTTCCAACTCCCGGAGCACTGCAGGCTCAACCTGAAATTGCCCGGGAGCTCTATAATAATCATCTAATGCCCGACGGTAGGTTTTAACCACTGAAAAAACGTATTCCGGCCCTTTCATCCGGCCTTCAATTTTTAACGCAGTCACCCCGGCTTGGTCCAACTCGGGAATTAAAGTAATCAAAGCCAAATCTTTCGGGGACAATAGGTAGTTTCCGGAGGTTTTGAGGGGCCGGCCATCCCGGATTAACCGGTATTCCATCCGGCACGGCTGGGCGCAACGACCCCGGTTACCGCTGCGCCCCCCAATCATACTGCTAAATAAGCACTGGCCTGAATAACAAACACATAAAGCTCCATGCAGAAAGACTTCTACCTCGATCGCGGCGGTGTTAACAATGGCGGCAACTTCGTCCCGGGTCAACTCCCTAGCCAAGACAATCCGCTTCAGGCCAAGGTTTTTTAAAAAAAGTGCTCCCTCACTGTTGTGCACAGTCATTTGGGTGCTGGCGTGTAATGCCAGCCCGGGCAAGTAACGACGGGCCAGTTTGACGAGACCCAAATCTTGGATGATAACCGCATCGACCCCTAAATTGTAAAGCTCGGCTAAATACTCCAAAGCCTGACTCAACTCGGAATCCTGGATTAGGGTGTTGACAGTCACATAAATTTTTCGTTTATGAAGATGCAACAGTTCCACCGCTGCCTGCAGTTGGTCCCGGTCAAAGTTGGTTGCCGAGCGCCGGGCGTTAAATAATTTACCCCCCAAATAGACCGCATCGGCCCCGGCTGCTACCGCTGCCCGGAGCGACTCAGGGTCGCCTGCCGGCGCCAATAACTCCAGAAAATGTTCCTTGGTAACCATTACCGTATATTCCTCGCTTTAAAACCTTAATTAAATCGCCAAAAATTTGGTTAAACCGTTAAACAACAACCTGGTAAGGGGAAACACCGGTAAAAAATCCTTGTTAAAATGATTGCCGGCAATCAATAACAGCATCAGCCCAATCGAACTGAATTGCAAAAATTTTCTTTTGAACTCATAAAACCGATCCGGGATTAAGACCATTAAAATATGCGATCCGTCCAGGGGCGGAATGGGAAAGAGATTAAATACCGCTAAAACCAGGTTAATCCAGATCCCGAAGATAAAAAAGCTGCCTAATAATTCCCCGGTTTGCTTATTTTGAAACAGTCCGGGAGTAAGAGTCAGCATTGCCTTAAAAACTCCGCCGTTCAGGCCGGCTAAGACCAAATTAGCAGCGGGACCGGCCAGTGAAACCAGGATCTCATCCCGTTTGGGACGTTTAAAATTACGCGGATTGATCGGCACCGGCTTGGCCCAGCCAAACCCCAACAAAAGCAACATGAGTAATCCAAACAGGTCAAGATGGGGAAGGGGGTTCATAGTGAGACGCCCTTGTTCTTTAGCAGAATTATCCCCCAATTTATAGGCGGTAAACGCGTGGAAAAATTCATGAATGGTCAATCCGAATAACATCGCTGGCAGTACATAAGCCATTGTTTTCAGACTAAAGTCCTGCAACATATCACCTTCACCACTTTCTTAACACCACTGGCTACAACTCTCCGGCAATTTCCTGTTGCATCCTTTGAAAATATG
This sequence comes from Bacillota bacterium, assembly GCA_036564195.1. Lineage (GTDB taxonomy): Bacteria > Bacillota > UBA4882 > UBA8346 > UBA8346 > DATCLA01. Next base: position 708 of record DATCLA010000026.1, on the reverse strand, counting down.
CTTCCATAAACTTCAGCCGGTCGGCAGCGAACAGCTTAGCCCGAGCCGTATAGAGCCTGGCGGGTATCAGTTTAAATTTCAATTCATATTCCAGATTGATAGCATGCTTAGTTAAGTCCTTGACCAGACCGTTTGCCACTCCTCCGACCAAATTTTCTCGGATATACTCGTCCAGCGGCACTGCGGCGTAAAGCGGTTGCCCATATTCACCGGCCAAAATATAAGAGCGAGCCAGGCCCACTGCTCCTAGCACGTCAAGTTTATCAGCATCAAATAATAACCGGGCTTCCAATGACTCCGGAGCCACGCCGCTGCGAAAGCGATGGCTGGCGATACAATGGGCCACCGGCTCGATTTTTGTTTTCGGAAAGTTAACCTCGGTTAAGATCGCCGCTGCCAGTTCTGCTCCACGAAGCGCATGATCGGTTGAACCGGTAGGATCCCGGTCTTCCTGAGCCCGGGCAATATCATGCAACCACGCGGCTGCTTTCAGAACCTCCCGATCAACCGCAGGAAAATCTGCAGCCAGTTTTAGGCAGAGACGGTAAACCCGTTTGACATGTTCCAGGTCATGGGCATAACAAGCCAGTTCTCTGGTGACAATGGCCTCGATCTTTCGGAAGACTACTTCCATTTGGATAACCTCCCCGAAGAATAAATATTACACCCCAAAATAACTTAACACCGCCGGATAGATATCCAATAATG
>DATCLA010000025.1:0-3740 GCA_036564195.1 Bacillota bacterium | reverse complement strand
CTTGCCAACAGGAAAAAGTTGTATTATAATGTAATTACGAACATATGTTCGTTAGGTGGTGTTTTGCTTTGGAGTTTCGGGATCCGATTCATGGATTTATACCGGTTAGACCCTGGGAAAGGAAGATTATTGACTCGCGCCCCTTTCAAAGGCTGCGCCATATAAAACAGCTTTCTTTAACCCATTTGGTATATCATGGAGCGGAACATACCCGTTTTGGACACTCAATCGGAGGATAACTATGGATAAGGTTGAGAGGTTAATTCCGATAATTAGGAAAATCACCCAGGTTCAAAAGCCGGGCAAGAAAACGTTGCAAAAACTGGTATATTTAATTGAAAGAAAAGGAATTAAACTAGGTTTTGCTTATTCCATCCATTATTACGGTCCTTACAGTTCCGAATTGGATTATGCCATTCATCGCTTGGAGATGCAGGGAGTCGTTACGATTATTTCAGACGGCATGACCCATCAGATTTCTCTCACGGAAGACGCTGGTTTGATTAGGGAAGAGGAAGTAGAGATTTTAGACAAAGAACAATTACAAAAGATTGATGAAATCATTGCCAAATTCGCTACCAAGTCAGCCTATGATCTTGAGGCCATTACAACCACAGATTATGTGGCCCAACAGCTTAAAGCCAACGGTGGATTATGGGATCAGGACAGCCTGGTTGAGGGAGTAAGAAAGATTAAAGGGGAAAAGTTCAGCCAGGAGAAGATTGAAGAAGCGATCGCCATTCTGAAGGAAGAAGGGTATTTAGAGCAATAGTAGAGGTTTCGTTACAAGTTTAAAATTTGGGTAATGCTTAGGGGTATCGTTCCAAGTTTTTGCTATCTCATCCGGCAATAAGTTTTTTGAACTGGCAACTAGCATCGTAGCTGCAGCTTACAGTTGTGAACCGGGAATGAAGAAAATATTCATCGTTCATTCCTAAACTCCACGCAAGCAGTCCCAAACTTCTAACAAGCAGTTCCGAACTCCAAACGGGCAGTTCCAAACTCCAAACAAGCCGTTCCGAACTGCGCGTAAGCAGTCCCCAACTCCATGCGCGCGGTTTAGAACTCCATGCAAGGAGTTCAAAACTAGCAATGAGCAGTTCCCCAACTCCGAACGGGCAGTTCCGGACTCCAGACGGGCAGTTTGGAACTCCGCATGAGCAGTTTGAAACTCCAAGCGAGCAGTTCCGAACCGATTATTTACAGTTCAAAACCGAACCCCTGTGCGGTTCCGAACTTCAAACAAGCAGTCCCGAACTCCACACGTGCAGTTTGAAACTCCAAGCGGGCGGTTCCGGACTCCAAACCCGCAGTTCCTTAACTCCAAATTGCCAGTTCCGAACTGCGCGCAAGCAGTTCCCAACTCCAAACAAGGGGGTCCAAACTCCAAATCAGTAGTCCCGAACTCCAGGCAAGCGGTTCCGAACTTCAAAGGAGCGGTTCCGGACTCCAAACCTGAAGTTCCTTAACTCCAAATTGCCAGTTCCGAACTTCATGTTAGCAGTTTCGAACTCCATGTTATAAAAAATTGGACTACAGATGATTCGTGGTTTTATACCAATTTAAAAGGATAGCTACAGTGAATTTAGTTGCCCAAACAAAAACCGACAGAATCACGGTTCGTTTCTCCCTCTGAGGGAGAAAGAAAGAATGAGGGTTGGCCCGAAATTTTGTCAAAAAAGCTGGCAAGAGTAATGAATTTTTACATGGTGGATTGGTAGAATGGCTATATGTGAAGAGGATTTTAGAGATGTTTACAGAATCAATTATGTAATTTTTGGAATAGTTATAGGAGGTTCCCATGGCCAACGTCACTCATAAACGAACCGGCGAACTGTTACGCGTTTTATTTGAGATCCTAATCAAAAAACCCGATGGCCTACCGGCAAGAGAAGCGGTTGAGCAAGTTAAATCAAAAATACAACTCACCGAATACGAAAAAGGTTACTTTGACTCGGGAAAACAAAGATTTGAACAAATTATACGCTTTGCCACTGTGGATTGCACCAAAGCGGGCTGGCTGGTAAAAGAGAAGGGAACGTGGTTTGTAACCGAGTTGGGCATTGAGGCGTATAAGAAATTTACTGATCCGGAGCAGTTTCATAAAGAAGCAGTCCGGCATTATCATCTATGGAAACGCGGCAGCGCGCAACCGGACACGGATATTGTCGAAATTGACGACAGCGAGACGGAAAACAAGGTCATTGTAACCTTTGAGAGCGCCGAAGAACAGGCTTGGACAGAGATTGAGGAGTTCATCAAAAATAAGCAACCTTATGAATTTCAAAATATGGTCGGCGACCTTTTGACCGCCATGGGATATTATATTGCTTGGATAGCCCCGCCTGGCAAAGATGGCGGCATTGATCTTTTGGCTTGGAACGATCCTTTGGGGACCAAACCGCCACGGATTAAAGTCCAAGTCAAACGTTACTCCGATCAAAAAATAAACGTTGATACACTGCGCTCATTTATTGCCCTTTTGGGCGATGATGATGTTGGAATTATGGTATCCACTTCCGGATTTACCAAAGATGCCGAAGCAGAGGCCCGGACGCAAGAGAAACGGAAAATTACACTGATTGATATGAGGGATTTCATTGATTTATGGATTAAGTTTTATGATAAATTGTCGGACTCGGCAAGAAGCAAAATGCCGTTGAAGCAGATCTGGTTCTTGTCGCCGGATAAGTAATTTTGCCGTTTAGATTAAGGAATGATGAATTTGGTTCGGGTACTTTATAATTTATAACATGTACAAATTGGATAATAATAATAGCAAAATAGTTGTAAAGGAAAGATTTAAAATAGGTTGGTGGGGTTTATTAATTCTATTGTTAGAGTTGGTTGTCGGCTTGATTACGATATTTAAGAAAATCTATTTGTTTTATGGAGCCGCTCATAACCAAAGGAGGTCATTGAAATGTCCCTTGAAATCCTAAAACAACGTCATAGTGTTCGCAAGTATCAAAACCGTCCGGTAGAACGGGAAAAACTGGAGGCAATCGTCGATGCCGCCCGGTTTGCGCCTACGGCCCGAAACGAACAACCGTGGGAGTTTGTGATTGTAACCGGCCGGGAGCGGTGTTGCCGATTGGGCGGGCTTACCGACTACGGTAGATTTATTTCGGAAGCGCCGGCCTGTATCGTTGTCTTCTGCCGCGATACCAAATATTACTTGGAGGACGGGAGCGCCGCAGTCACATATATCTTGTTGGCCGCAACCGCTTTGGGTCTGGGCTCCTGCTGGGTGGCGGGGGATAAAAAGACCTATGCCGAACAGGTAAGGGAGTTCTTGGGAGTTCCGGATGGTTACAAACTGGTGGCTTTGGTTCCCATCGGGTACCCAGCGGAGGAGCAGCGGAAAAACAAGCGGAGCCTGGCGGAAGTCACCCATTGGGAAGCCTGGATCACGGATAAAAACACTTGAACCATAACTCCGTTGTAAACTGGGAATGCCGACGAAGCCCCAGAAAGAATGAGGGTTGGTCCGGAAGCCATGTATCGTCATCAACGCGCTTCAATTACTGGTAGAGCTAAAGACCTGCGAAAATATATTGATTTATTGACTAGTCGGTCCAAATTTAGTACTATATTTGTACCGAGGTGATGACGGATGAATAGTAAAGAGGATATTCGGCCAATCTCTTATATCAAAGCCAATGCGGCGGAGATTTTGGCTCAGGTAAATGAGACCCATCGTCCGGTTTATGTAACGCAAAACGGAGAAGCCAAGGCGG
>DATCLA010000024.1:0-9896 GCA_036564195.1 Bacillota bacterium | reverse complement strand
ACCGCATACCCCGGGAAACAGTTCACCGGGACAGTGCATCAAATCTCCCCGCTGGCTGACGCGACCACCAAAACCTTCCCGGTAAAGATCATTTTAAACAATCCGGATCAAAAGTTAAAAGCCGGTATGCTGGCTGAAGTTAAGATGAATTTCAATGAACGTAAAAATGTATTAAAACTTCCGATTGAAGCCATTATTGACGAAACCGGCAACAAATCGGTATTTATTGTCCAGAATAACCAGGCGGTCCGTAAAAGGGTTACTTTGGGAATCACCGACGGTAAAATGATAGAAATCCGCTCCGGCTTAACCGGGGACGAACAAGTGGTAGTCTTAGGACAAAATAATCTGGATGACGGCCTTAAAGTCGTGGTGAAGTAGATGGAAAAACTGATCAAACTTTGTGTCCGCCGTCCCGTCGGTGTCTTAATCTTAACCTTGTTTGTAGTAATCATCGGAACGATCTCTCTGGCAATGTTAAAGTATGACCTCTATCCGGACATTGAGTATCCGATGATTATGACCATGACCACTTATGAAGGTGTGGGCCCTGAAGAAATAGAAAACCTGGTAACCAAGCCCATTGAAAGCGCTATCAGCGCCGTCCCAAATGTTAAAGAGGTAACCTCCACTTCCTCCTATGGTTCGTCAATGGTCATGGCTGAGTTTAATTATGGAACCGATATGGACTTTGCCAGTCTGAAGGTACGGGAGAGAATTGATCTAATTGAACAGTCCTTGCCGGACGGGATCGAAGAACCCATTATCTTCAAATTAGACCCGGCAATGATGCCCATTGTGTTCCTGGGAGTATCCGGCGACCAAGGTCTGGTGGAAACCACCCGGATCGCCGATGATAAGTTAAAGCCCCGTCTGGAACGGGTTCCGGGAGTAGCATCGGTCCGGGTGGTCGGCGGGTTGATCCGGGAGATTAAAGTATTATTAACTGCTGAAAAATTGGCATTTTACAAGGTCTCTCCCGACTACATCGCCCAGGCCTTACGTAGAGCCAACCTTAACCTGCCCGGTGGTACCATTGACCAGGGCCGGAACGAATTGACTATCCGGACCATCGGTGAATATCAATCCGTCGCCGAATTGCAGTCACTGAAGATTACTTTACCAAGCGGGGCAGTAATCCCCCTGGGCGAGTTGGCCGAGATTAAAGACGATTACCACGACCGAGAGCAGCTTTCCCGGATTAACGGAGCGGAAAGCGTAATGGTAATGATCATGAAAGAGAGTGATGCCAACACTGTTTTGGTCACCCGGCAGGTTCGCAAAACCCTTGACCAATTCCGGGCCGATTACAAAGATCAGGTCAGGGTTAAGACAGTCTTTGAACAGGCTGAATTTATTGAAAGCTCGATCAATAACGTCATTGAAAACGCAATCAGCGGCGGGTTACTTGCGGTAATTATTCTGTTTCTCTTTTTGCGCAGTATCCGCAGTACCGCAGTTATTTCAGTGGCCATTCCCGTCTCCATTATCGTTACCTTTGCGATGATTTACTTTTCCAAAATGACCTTAAACCTGGTCTCTATGGGCGGATTGGCTTTAGGTGTCGGAATGCTGGTGGACAACGCCATCGTAGTCTTGGAAAGTATTCAGCGTTACCGGGAAGAAGGCTACCCGGCGGTGGAAGCGGCGGTCAAAGGCACTTCCGAAGTAGGAATGGCCATTACCGCCTCCACCTTAACTTCGATCGTAGTTTTTGCACCGGTATTTTTTATCGAAGACCTAACCGCCCAAATCTTTAAAGAACTGGCACTGACGGTTTCCTTTTCACTCCTGGCTTCGCTGGTAGTTGCCTTGACGGTGATCCCGACCCTTTCGGCCAAAATCATGAAGTTCACCAAAAGACAACAACAGCTCAACGCAGCAAAGGACCAGGCAGTTGACTCCCAATTAGGCAAAATTAAGACCGTTTATTACTCAATGCTAAAATGGGCAGTCTGCCACCGCAAGCTGGTGATCCTAATTGCCGTAATTGCTTTCTTATTGGGATTCGTCCCCTTCTTTTTGGGAATCAAGATGGAATTTATGCCCCCAATGGGCCAAAAAGAATACACCGTCGAATTTGAATTACCGCTGGGTACCAATTTGGAGACTACCGATCAGGTTGCTAAAAGAATTGAAGCTGCCCTCCGCCAGCAACCCGAGGTTGACACCATCTTCGCCTTCGTCGGTTCCGGCTCTAATTTCGGGCCCAGCGGTTCCGAGGAAAGCGAAAAAGGAACGGTTTATGTCTTAATGAAAGAAGATTGTAAAGCAACGATTGACCAGTTGTTGGAGGATGCCCGTCGGCGGCTCCAAGGACTACCTGGGGTAAAACTCAATGTCAAAATGCAGGATCGCAGTTCCAGTGGTGAAGCGCCGGTAGCGGTGGAAATTGAAGGCCCCGAACTGAACGTACTGCAAAGCTTAGCCGCAGAGGTTACCGAGATAATTAAAAAGGTCCCCAATACCCGCGAAATTGAAACTTCGTGGCAAAGCGGTCGTCCGGAATTGCAACTTAAGATTAACCGAGAACGGGCCAATGCCTTCGGTTTAACCGTTGACAGCATTGCCAATACCATCCAAACCTCCTTTAAAGGCAGTACTGCCACGCAAATCAGACTGGCCGGCGAGGAGTATGATGTACTGGTGCAACTGCGACCGGAAGACCGCAAAGACCAGACCGACCTGAGCAAACTCTATCTCTTTAACTCCCAGGGCACACCGGTCCAATTAAGCGAAGTGGTCGAACTGGTCCCTGCCGCAGGGCCGACTGAGGTTAGCCGTAAAAACCAAACCCGGCAAATCCAAGTAAGCTGCCAGATTGTGGGCAGAGATTTAAAGAAAGTCGCGGACGCCATTGAACAGCGCCTCAAACAAGAGGTGGTCTTCCCCAGTAATTACAGCTACACAATGGGCGGTTCCATCAAAGACATGCAGGAATCCAACCAAGCGTTGGCACTGGCCTTTCTGTTGGCGGTAGTGTTTGTCTATATGGTAATTGCGGTCCAGTATGAAAACCTGGTGCATCCGTTGGCTATTATGGGTACCTTACCCATTACCCTTTTCGGAGTTACCTGGAGTCTCTATCTGACCAACAATCCCTTTAACGTTTCCGCCTTCATTGGAGTTATCATGTTAGCCGGGATCGTGGTCAATAATGCCATTGTCTTGGTTGATTATATCGAAACTTTACGTAACCAAGGCCTCTCCCGGACCGAAGCCATTCTCAAAGCCGGGCCGACCCGATTACGCCCGGTAATGATGACTACCTTAACCACTGTCCTGGGGTTAATACCCCTGGCAATTGGCTCGGGTGACGGCGGCATGTTAAACGCCTCCATGGCTACGGTGGTAATCGGCGGTTTAACCTTCTGTACCATGCTAACCCTGGTGATTATCCCGATAGTCTACAGCATCCTGGATGACCTTGCCGGTTGGACCAGACAGAAACTCTTCCACAGCAACGCTTTGGAATATCATCGGTAAGCAGTAGCGATTATTTTTAAACAGCAAACAACCCCTGCAGACAATAAGTCCGGGGGTTGTTTAACTTAATTAGGAATGAAAGTTTTTAGTCGCTCTTTACCGGTGCGGGTTTAATTCGCCACAAACTTTCCGCAAATTCATCCGGGCCAGATAAACAGCGGTTTTAGTCCGTTCATAGCTAACTTCGGCCTGGTTAAGCAGAACCTGGGCATCCAAGACATCCTTAACCGTTGCCAGTCCGACCCGGAGTTTGGCCCTGGTTGCCTCAAAGTAGGTCTGGTTATATTTCAGCTGCAGCTCGCTACTGCGTAACTGTTCCAGTTGGTGCAAATAGTTGTAATAGGCTTCCTGTACTTCATAGGCCAGATTTTTCTCAGCCTTTTTCAACGCCTCCGCCATTTGTTCCGTCAAGAGCCGGGCTTGTTTAATCCGTTCCTTTCGGATGTTTCCGTCCAGAAAATTCCAGCGCAGTGTCAGCTTAACCGTACCCCAGCGTTTGTGATCGGCGGTTATTTTCGGATCATTGAGCCGCACTTTTCCGATACCGGATATGCTCCATTCACCGGCTGTTTCGTCATTGGCCTCTTGGTTACTTAAACCGGCGCCAACCTGAAAATGGTCCCGGTTGAACTCCCAGTTCAAAGCGATTCCCAACCGCTGGGAAAGTTGGGCCAGTTTTAACAGGACAGTGGCGGTTTCCTGCTCTACTTTGGCTGCTTTCAAGTCGGCTCGGTTCTGCCGGGCTTTCGCTAATAAATCATCCAAAGTCACCGCATCGGAAGGAGTTGGGTCCCCGACCAACTCCAGTTTCTCCTTTTCCGGCAGGCCTAACCTTTGGCGTAACTTAAGCTGTGCCAGTTGGTATAGTTGATGGCTACGGTTCAGATTGGTTGCGGCAGCAGCTTTTTGGGCGGCGGCACCGGTTTCATCGCTAATCGTAGTTAACCCCAATTTAGACCTGGTTAACACCTCTTCATAGGTATGTTTAGCTCTCTGGTAGTTTTCTTCGGCCAGTTGCCAGTCGCGTTTAGCCAGCAGTTCTTGTTGGAAAAGGTCAATCACCTCATAAATAAATTGTTGTTCTTGCCATTCAATATTATAAAGCGTAGCCTTCCGGTTATACTCGGCCACCTGGTCCGCTAATGACCTAACGCCAAACAGATTGACTAACGGGACTGATTTTTCTATGTTCAAGCTCAATTCAGTCTCAGAATCGCTCTGTCCGATCTGTCCGGACTCAAGGGCAGAAAAGAGCTTCCACTCTTTTTCCCCCATGGTTTCTTTATAGGCAGCCTCAGCTATCTCCCGCTTCTTCTGAAAAATCTTACTGTCTTCATTATTTTGCAGGGCCAGGCTCACCGCATCATTAACAGTCAATTTCCGGAGCGGAACCGTCTCAGCCCGTAACGGGCTCAAACTGGTAATCAGCACCAATAGTATTAACAATATTGCTGCTACACTGGATTTACGCCAACGATATTTAATCTTCATCAACCTACTTTCTAAAGTCGCAAAGATTACCGGAATTAATACCAAGGTCAAAACCGTCGAAAAAGTTAATCCTCCAAGTACCGTCCGGGCCAGTGGCGCTTGGGTTTCTGCACCTTCACCAATCCCCAGCGACATAGGGATCAATCCGATGACTGTGGTTAAAGTGGTAATCAACACCGGCCGCAGCCGCGATTTTGAGCCTTCCAAAACCGCCGTCTCCAAATCCATCCCCTGCTCCATCAGAATCCGGATATAACTGATGAGTACAATGGCATTGTTAACCACGACTCCACCCAGGAGGATCAGTCCCAAATAGACCTGAGTATTAAAGAGTGTATCGGTAAGCAGTAAGATTAAGATAACACCGCTCAAGGCAAACGGTACGGAAAGCATAATCACAAAGGGGGCAAAAAATGATTCAAACTGTGACGCCATCACCATATAGACCAGTAGTAACGCCAACAGGATTACCGTTTGGAACTCCTGGAACGATTTTTTTTGCTCTTCGTAATCACCGGCATAATAAATCCTGATTCCTTCGGGAAGATTCACTTTGCGAATTGCCGCTTGAACATCGCGAATCGCTCCGTCCAGATCCCGCTTTTCTAAATCCGCGGATACAGTCACATTACGTTCCTGGTCTTTACGTTCAATCCCTACCGGGCTGTTGGTCTGAACCAGGCTTACCAGACTGGATAACGGTACTACCCGGTTGTTACTGCCGCTCACCATGATCCGGCCCAGGTCTTGCCAAGTCTGGCGGTCAGCCTCTTGCAGGTTGACCCGGACCTCAATCTCCTCACCATTTCTCCGCAGGGTAGTAGCTACTTTGCCTTCAATATTGATCTGGACCGCCGCGGTGATTTGCTCGGTAGTAATCCCATAATCCGACGCCCGTTTCCGGTCGATGATGATATCCAGTTCCGGTCGCTCTTCTTCACGTGACATAGTGACATTGGTGATTCCCGGGATGCGACTGATAATATCCATCACCTCGGTAGCAACCTTCCTGGCCTGCTGCTGGTCATAACCGCGAATATCAATTTCTACAGGATCAGAGCCGCCGTATAACAGCCGCATACTGTTTTGAACCTGGATCCGTAACCGAGCCCCGGGGACTGCCAGATTCGCGTTGAGATAATCGACTACCTGTTGCGTACTGCGTCGCCTTTCTGCTTTTGACTTTAAGCGCAGAGTCAGGGTAGCCTTGTGTGAATTGCTGCCGCCGACCGAAACCTCCATGTTGGCAAGTTCAGGTAGATTTTCCCGGATGAACTGCTCCAACTCCTTCGACACTCGGTCGGTTTCCTCCAGCCGGGTTCCGGTAGGCATTTGCAGATTAACCCGGATTACACCCTCGTCGGTAGTCTGTACCAACTCGGTCCCGATTAATGGAAACAGTACTAATGAGACCAGAAATAACCCTATTCCACTCAAGATCACCGTTGCCTTATGGTTCAGGCACCACTTCAATGCTTCGCCATACGATTTTTCCCAGCCGTTTTGCATTTTAACCAGGCGACCATTGAGCGAACGGACTTCGGTTTCATTAAGGTCGTGCACTTTTAAGAAGCGTGCGCACAGCACCGGAATCAATGTAATTGCCACTAATAAGGAACACAGCAGCGAGAAAATAACCATATAGGATAATTCTTTAAAAATAATGCCGTTTCTGCCGGACAGATAGATTAAGGGGAAGAAAACACAGACCGTAGTAAGGGTGGAACTGGAAAGCGCCCCGCCCATCTCAGCGGTTCCATTCAGGGCGGCAGCTTTGATATTGCCACCGTTTTTGTGATAATGCCGGAAAATATTATCCAGTACCACTACGGAGTTATCCACCAGCATCCCGACTCCCAAAGCCAATCCCCCTAGGGAGATGGTGTTTAAGGTCATCTTAAAGAAATAGGCCAAAATCAAGGTAGCCAGAATGGAAACAGGCATTGTTATTCCTGTAATCAAAGTGGCGCGGAAATTATGAAAGAAAAACAGTAAGATCAGCGCTGCCAGAACTCCCCCGGCTACTGCCGAATCCGAAACACTATTTACCGCCTGCCGGATATAAATAGAACTGTCATTTAAAATCCTCAGGTTAATATCGGGGTGGGATAATTTGATTTCATCTAGGGCCTTGTAAACCCGGTCAGCCACTGCTACGGTATTGGCACCGGAACGTTTGGAGATCGAGAGTACAATCCCGGGCTTACCATCAATCCGCGTCAGTTGCCGGGTTGTCTCATAGCCTTGCTCAATCGTTGCCAGATCCTTTAGATATACAGGAATTCCATCCCGTTGGGCGACCACTAGGTTACCGATTTCATCCAAGGTTTGCAGTTCGCCTTTGGTCCGTAACAGGTAATCGCCGACACCCACTGCTAAATAACCTGCCGGAGTCATTGAATTTTCCCTATCAATTGCCGCAACCAGTTGTTCGGCAGTGATTCCAAAAGCTTGCATCCGGTCCTGCTTAAGATAAACCCGGATCTCCTGGCTTTTACCGCCTCTAACTTCGACCTGGGCCACTCCATCAATGCGTTGTAAGAGATAGCTTAAGTCATCATCAGCCAGTTTCCGGAGATACGCCTCATCCTGCTCTCCGGATAGCCCCAAGGTTAAGATGGGTGACATTGAAGGGTCAAATTTAAAAATTGTCGGGGTATCCGCCTCGTCCGGCAGTCTCCTGCGGACCCGGTCCAGGTTGGCCCGGATATCATTGGCAGCTTCATCCAGATCATAGCCCCAGTCAAAGTGGACCGTAACCCGTGAAGATTCTTCCTCAGAAGTCGCAGTAATAGACTTGACTCCATTAATGGTTGAGACCGCCTGTTCGATGGGAATGGTAATCAAGCGTTCAATCTCTTCCGGCCCGGCCCCGGAATAAACAGTCCGGATATTGATTGCCGGGTAATTAACCTCCGGAAACAGATCAATCGGCATCAGGGAACTACTGATCAACCCCAACACCAGCAAGGCAAGATAGAACATTCCAGTAGTTACGGGGCGGTTGATACAAAATTCCGTCAGTTTCAACTCCGGCCACCTGCTTTCCGGGCCCCAGGTTTACCCCGGCCGGATTTCCGGGGACTGCCACCGTTTCCGCCGTTCCTGCCGTCCTTAAGCAAACGGACGGTTTGGCCATCCCGCAACCGGTTTTGGCCTAAGACCACTACGAGCTCCCCCGGTTGCAGGCCTTTGGTAATCTCAATCTGCCCATTTGCTTGCAGACCGGTGGTTACCGGCTGGAATCGCGCTTTCAGTTGTTGATTTACCAGAAACACTCCACTTTGCCCATCCCTGGTGACTACCGCTTCCGCCGGGACGACCAACGCTTCCGCTTTACCCCCGATCATAATCTCAGCAGTGCCAAACAAACCAGGCAATAATTTGTGGTCCGGGTTAGGCAAAAGCGCCGCTAACGACAGCGTACGGGTTTTAGCGTCATACGACGGAGCCACCTCTTGGATCGTACCGCTAAATTCCCGGTCCGGGTAAAGGTCGCAGCTGAATTTTACCGGAACCCCTTTTTTAATTTTTGCGGTATCGCGTTGATCAACATTAAAGACCAGCTTAACCGGGTTGACTGCAGCAATGGTGAGCAAGGTTGAACTGGAAGTCAGATTCATCCCTACTGTAGCCGGGATAGTGATCACATAACCAGTAATTGGAGCATAGACCTTGGTTTTACCCAGTTGCACCTTTAACAATTCCAGGTTCTTTTCAGCCGAGATTAGCTGCGCCTTTAAGGCTTCCACTGTCGACTGCGCCGCCAGATAAGAATTTTCCGCATTTTCAAAGTCCTGTTGGGAGAGGTATTTTTGCTTTAATAACACTTCATAACGTTCTTTTTCAGTCCGCATCCGGGTGGCATTCAACTCGGCCTCCCGGAGGTTAGCCTTAATTTCCGCCAGCTTCGCCTCACTTTGCTGGATCTGAATCCGGATGGTCTCATCATCCAGTATCGCAAGAATTTGATTGGCTTTTACCAGTTGACCTTCTTCCACTAAAATCGACAGCACCCGCCCGTTTATCTCCGGCTGGACTGTAATTTCCGAATCAGCCTGAATCTCCCCGGTTAGCCGTAAAGTCTCCCGAATCGGCTGGGGAGTAATCCCCAGCGCTTTCACAGTGGTGGTACTAAACGCCAATTGTTCACCGGAAGCCTGGGCCGCCTGTTGTAAGATGGCTCGCTGTTGAAGCTTTTGATTGACTTTAATTCCGACCGCCACTACCAAACAAACTGCCACCGCTATCCAAATAGCCTTTTTCACTGTGATTCCTCCTATGTTTCAGTCTCCATTATAAAATGGGAATTACCTTCTAACGAATCGCAAACTGCTTCTACTTTGACGAGTAATTTCAAAAGTTGTTCCGTCTCCGCTTCGCCTACTGGAGCTAATAACTGGGTGATATAACGGTTGTGTTCGGGAACTACCGCCATTCTTAACTTTAAGCCTTGCTGAGTTAGACGCACTCGGATTACCCGCCGGTCGTAGCGATCCGGTACTCGCATCACTAAGCCTCTGGTTTCTAGATGATCCACGATCGCAGTAATATTGCTGTTCACCTTTAAGAGGCGTTGACTTAATTCACTTAAGGTGAGCGCCTGGTCGCCCAGGTTAAGGAGAATACTATACTCCGGGTCGGAAAGGTGATATTGGTCCAAATTTCTTTTGGAGGCTTTGAGCAACTTGGAGGTTACCCGAATCAAAGCCCGTTTTAATAAAACCCGTCGGTCTTCCATCTCGATCCCTTGCCTGATCGAACCAGTTCCATAATTCCCCAATTATCCTTTTAACACAATATATTGATCGGCTAATCGGGTTAAACACCGGGTATTGTGCTAAAACTTACAGATTGCAATTATGGAACCGCCGCAATAATAATTGATTCATGAATATTTCAGATTTGAAATATTATAC
>DATCLA010000023.1:0-3428 GCA_036564195.1 Bacillota bacterium | reverse complement strand
TTTTTTATAATAAATGGATTAGGACGGGGAGGGCTTCATATGTTTCATGCTTTATCGGAAGAGTATGCACAAAACAGTGTGGTTTGCTTACCACAGGATTTGCATACTTTCTATGTTTATTGGGATTTTACCGGGTTGCGTAATCAGATTGTTAACAAATTTTTGCAAATGGTAAAACCAAAATATCAATTAAATGTACGTCTGTGCCGTTGGGATCCGGAAAGTCAGCAGTTTGTTGCCCAATGTGAAGTGGTACTGCAACAAATTGAAACCGGAAACTATTATTTTAATAACCTGAACCCGGTTGATACTTATTGTTTTGAAATTGGAGCTAAACTTCCCGAAGGCGGTTTTATCTGTTTTTACCAGACACCTCCAGTGCGGATGCAACCTGCGGGTGAAGCTGTCCGGCAGACCAGGTCCGCAACAAAATTCGGGCTGACGGACCCGGATCGTAAAACTGCTTTGGAAAGGACGATTACAGTTCAAAATCAACAACAATTAACCGCTCTGTCCAGTTTTGGGTTGAGGTGAGTGAAGATGAACCAGAATACCGATCATACCCTTGGGTATCTTGCGTTTTTACTCCATGCGCATTTGCCGTTTGTACGCAATACTGCTCAGGAATTCTGCTTGGAAGAGAAGTGGTTTTTTGAAGGATTAACCGAGTCGTACCTGCCGTTGCTATTGAGCTGGGAGGCGCTGGCGAAGCGGAAGGTAAATTTCGGTTTGGCGCTTTCATTGTCACCTACCTTGATTAGCATGCTGCGGGATGAACAATTGGTGGGACGCTACCGCCGTTATTTGGCGCTTCACAAAGAGCTGGCTTTGCGGGAGACCGAACGGACTGCCCGCGATCCTGATTTTAGGGAGATTTCCCGCTTTTATTACCAACGGCTGGAACTGATTGAACAGGCTTTCAACTCTTACCGTGGTGATCTCCTCGCACCCCTGCAGAAATTGGCAAAACAAGGGTATTTGGAGTTGCTAACCACCTGTGCCACTCATGGTTATTTGCCGTTGATGCTTACCGAGGAGTCACGCCGGGCACAAATCCGGACCGGAGTAGCTTTATTTACCGAGGCAATCGGATGGGCACCTCAAGGAATCTGGCTTCCGGAATGTGGGTATGCGCCGGGAATCGAGCGGTTACTTCATGCTGAAGGAATTGAATACTTTATCATGTCCGGGCATGGTTTTACAAGTTCCTGCCCGCCACCGCCGCATTGGGTTTATGTCCCGGTAAAAACCGGAAACATTGCTGTATTCGGCCGCGATTATGAAACTTCCCAGCAAGTCTGGAGCCGAACCGAAGGTTATCCGGGCGATTACAATTACCGGGAGTTTTATCGGGATATCGGTTATGACCTTGATTATGATTACCTTGCACCTTACCTAGTGGCTGGGATCCGCAGCGACACCGGGCTCAAATACTACCGGATTACCGGCAAAACCGAACAAAAGAAGCCTTATAATGTTACAAATGCTCAATTGAAAGCGGCAGAACATGCCCGGGACTTCCTGGACAACCGCCACCGGCAACTGGAGCATTGGGCTGCACAGATGAATGTCAAACCAATTATTACTGCTCCTTATGATGCCGAGCTGTTTGGACATTGGTGGTTTGAAGGTCCGGACTGGCTGGCTAAAGTCTTGGAGTTGGCGGCAAAACCTGAAAGTAAGGTTCGCTGTATTACCTTTTCAAAGTATCTGGAGCGGTTTCCACCCCAGCAGCAGGTAACTTTCGCCCACTCTAGTTGGGGAGAGGGCGGTTATAACCGGTATTGGTTAAATCCCAGTAATGATTGGCTCTACCCCTATTACCACCGGGCGGAAAAAGTAATGAGACGGTTAGCGGTGACTTACCAACAACCGTCGCCCCTGCAAAAACGGGCCCTGAACCAGGCGGCGCGGGAATTAATGTTAGCTCAAAGCAGTGACTGGCCGTTTATTCTGACCAGCGGGACGGTAGTTGATTATGCCCGGCAAAGATTACATCAGCACTTGACTAATTTCTTTAAAATCAGCCGTGGCCTGCGGAATCAGTGCCTAAAAGAATCCGAACTGCGCCGCTTGGAAGAGAGTGATCAAATTTTTCCCCGGATTGACTATAGAATCTATCAACCCAATCAATCTACCTTCTGTCAAGCTCTGCAGTCGCTGAAACCGGGTAAACCGGTAATATTAATGTTGAGTTGGGAGTTTCCCCCCCGACATGTGGGCGGATTGGGTATTCATGTCCGGGACCTTTCCATTGAATTGGTCCGATTGGGCTGGAATGTCCAAGTCTTGACCGTGCCTCACAAGGGTGCAGCCGGTTTCGACCTGGTTCAGGGCGTCGGAGTCCATTATATCCCCACCTACCAACCTTTAGCCGAACAAGGCGATTTTATGGCTTGGATGCTTCAACTTAATTTGGCTATAGCCGATTATGGCCGGGAATTAGTGAGTTATCTTAAAAACCCGGTGGTCGTGCATGCTCATGATTGGTTGGTAGCATATGCAGCTCGGGAATTACAGACGATGGCCCGGGCACCGTTAATCACTACGATTCATGCCACCGAACATGGGCGTAATAACGGCATTCATACCACAATGCAGCACGCGATTCATCAAATTGAAACCGAACTGGTCCACAGTTCCCAGCAGGTCATTTGTTGCAGCCAGTATATGTACGGAGAAATTCAAAATTTATTTGGATTAACCGCGCCACATTTGCAGATCATTGCCAATGGTGTAAAATTAATTCAATTACCGCAACGGGACAGTACGGGCCGGACCATTCTTTATGTGGGAAGGTTGGTCATTGAAAAAGGAGTACAGCATTTATTGCAAGCCTTACCCGGTTTGACGCGGTTGTTTTCCGATTTGAAACTAGTTATAGCCGGGGACGGACCCTATCGGCAGGAGTTACAAGACTTGGCCTACCGTTTGGGAGTAGAGGACCAAGTAATATTTACCGGTTTTGTCTCTGAGGACCGCCGTAATCAATTGTTAAGTGAGTGCCGAGTAGCAGTTTTCCCCAGTTTATATGAGCCTTTCGGAATTGTAGCTTTGGAAGCAATGGTGGCTGGAGTTCCGGTGGTGGTGGCCCGGACCGGGGGTTTAATGGAAACTGTAAAACCGGAAATAACCGGTCTTTGGTTTAATCCCGGTGATATTAACGATTTGCAACGTTGCCTGATTCGGGTATTACAAAACCCTCAATGGGCCGGAGAGCTAAGCCGGCGTGCTCAAACAGTGGCCGGTAAAGACTATACCTGGGAAAGGGTGGCCCGGAAGACCAGTGCGGTTTATCAAAAAGAGCTAATGAAAATCAGGCGTAGGCAACAGGCGAATTAATTCGTTAACTATAAAATTTAAGCAATTACATATTAATAGATAGATCCAGGTTATTCCTATTTATTGTGGCCCAAAAACCATCCTAC
>DATCLA010000022.1:0-19744 GCA_036564195.1 Bacillota bacterium | reverse complement strand
ATCCAACACCTACCTTTTCATTTTTACTTCCTTTCCTTTTTTACCTTTTTATAGCGGCTAAGCTAAGTGAGTTTAGCCGCTCCTTTTTTCTAAACGAAAAGATAGCTGGGCATTATCTGCCGACAACTTAAAATTTCAGGTAACTATACCCCTAGGTAAGCCTTACGTAAGTAGATAACCGTTTCTTTGGCCGCCTTATTAGGCTGCCGAATTCAATCTTTCCAGTTACCGTTCTTTGTCGGTCTGAACCAAGGATCTTAATTATCCGTTCCCAATAACACCTTAACTACCCGGGCGGCTTCATCGTTAACAACTTGGTAAAACACTTCCGTGCCCTGCCGTCGGCCCTGGACAACTCCGGCACTGCGCAATCTGGCTAAATGTTGTGAAAGGGTTGACTGGGGGATCTTCAGGCAGGCCTGAATATGATTAACATTACATTCTCCCTTAGCTAACAACCCTTGGATAATACAAAGCCGCACCGGGTGGGCAATTGTCTTCAACAGTTCTGCTTTGACGCCAAGCAGTTCTAGATCAAATTGTGTTTCCATCTTTAAGTACCTCCGTACCGAACCTTCCAAATCAGCGAATTGAGGAAATTGCATAATTACACCTTAATAAACTCTTTGACCATAAAATATAGTGACTAGAAATTATGAAATTTTCCATTTATTTTAACAGAATATATTGTATATTGATAGATTGATCTGAACTAGACACCAGATATTATTAAAATTTTACTGGATGCAATTATGAACCGCTTAAACATTATAATATTTTAATAATACGATGTTTATGGAAAAAATATACCAGGTTAAGCAATGCACATCCGGTTTCGTCCGCTGTTTTTAGCCTGGTAAAGGGCTCGGTCTGCCAATTGCAGCAGTTCCGTATAATTACCTGCTACTAAGGGATAACTGGCCAGCCCAATACTTAAGGTTACCGGAATCCGGGAACCGTCCTGAGCCAAAAACTGATGTGTTTCAACCGCCCGACGTATTTTTTCACCGATTTGACAGGCAGTCTTCTGATCGGTATCCGGTAGTACAATAACAAATTCTTCTCCGCCATAGCGGGCTACTATACCTTGTTTAACTATTTCAACAGTAATTTTGGCGGTAATCTTTAAAACCATATCGCCACTTAAATGTCCGAATTGATCATTTATCAGTTTAAAATTGTCCAGGTCAAAGATCATCACCGTTACGCTGGACGGTTTACATTTAAACAATTCCTGCATGTAACTCATTAAATACATCCGGTTATAGACACCGGTTAAGCCATCTCGAACCGCCATATTACGCAGCTTATCGTATAAGTAAGCGTTTTCCAGCGAAAGACTTAATTCCCGGGCGATCGAGGCCGCAAATTCCCGCAATTCATCATTAATAATCCGGTAGATATCCACTTCCAAGACCATCAGTCCTAAACAACTATGACGGGTATTAAGCGGCACCATTATCAATTGATATGGTTCTCCAGCATCGCTGCCGGCCTCATCAGCAGTAATGGTAAAGACCTTCTTTTCCTTACAGGTCCGCGTATATAAATTATCTTCATTGAAAGGAATTTCACTACGCAATTCCGAACTATCTTTATAACCCAAACTGGCTTTAGCAACCAGCGCGTTCTTGGCTTCATCCATCATATAGATGATACTCCGGCGGCTTCCAAAAACCCCCGTCACCACATCGAGGGCTTTATTTAAAAGTTCATTACTGTTTAACTCCCGGCTAATCTGTTCTTGGATAAAGCGGAAGGTGTATGACTGAGCATATTTCTCTTCTAAAGTAATATAAGACAACTGCAGTTCGTGATATCGGGCTTCAGCTTCGCGCTCCTTTGCCAGAGCCTGTCGGTGCAGTTCCAGAAAGAGATCTTTCAAAATCCGGAGTTCATTTTGGTATTCCGGGCTTTCGAATCCGACGGCATTACCTTTCAGTATATTTTTTAGGTCCTGATTTAGCTCACTCAAATGGCGTAAAAATCGTTTCATTTTAACTTTTGAAAATATTGACATGAATCAATCATCCTTCACAAGCCGAACAAAAGCAGCCCTCCGTTTTTTTACTTACAATAATGTTATCGGTAATTACTTAAAAAAATTTATAATTATCGACTAAACTTGAATTTTAATTCCCATTAATTACGGTATGTCTTGGTAAACAGCCGATTACTCAGCAACCCGGTTAAAAAACCACCCACATGAGCCCACCAGGCCACTCCTGAAGCGAATGACTCTCCCCGGCTGCCTAAAGCTGCATAAACCTGGGAAAGAAACCAAAATGCCAGATAAATAACTGCCGGAATATTAATAAACCAGGGAATAAAGAAGATTGGAACCAGCGTTACAATTTTAGCAGTGGGGTACATCATAATATAGGCGCCCATCACTCCGGCAATTGCGCCGGAAGCCCCAATCGTGGGTGCCGCTGAGCCCGGATTAAAATAGATATGAAATAATCCGGACACCAATCCCGCCAATAAGTAAAAGCCCAAAAACCGCCAGGCGCCCATCCGGTCTTCAACATTATCGCCAAACAGCCACAAAGCCCAGAGATTACTGATTAGATGAAACAGGCTTTCATGCAAAAACATATAGGTCACCAAAGCAGTCGGGATTAACCGGTTCTCCAGTCCCGGATTTGCAAACTCCAGGGGAAACAGTGCAAAATTATTGATAAACCGGTGGTACTCTTCCGGAGTCAAACCGGACTGCAGATAAAAAATATAGATATTAATGCCGATTAAGAGGATGGTCATCACGGGCAAGCGACGGCTGGGAATCGTATCCCGTAACGGAATCATGGGATCACCTCTTCCAGTCAGTCTTGATCAGAGTAAAGCAGAACTCTTAGCGGTGTTATTCCCCCAAAATACCGAGCTGTAGCGACTTTTCTCCTGCAATTTTACCTCTATTGGGCTAAACCAGCGTTCTGCTTTACAGTCAAGGGTTTCCGGGATTCCCCGAACCCCTTCGCACCTAAAATAAAGCAAAATCAATGTAAATCATTGTTAAGCGCCGAGACGACTTCCCCCAACCGAACCGGCTCTTACTTCCAGTCCCAGTTATTCACTCCTTTTCGTGATCAACGTCTGTTTACAGCGATAGTTTCGTCCCCGGCTTAGTAAGATTCAGGAAACAGTTACTTTAAAAACTTGAAACTGTTTTTTGCCTTTTTTAAGAGTAATTTTCCCGTTCACAGCATCAGCTGGGCCGATAGTCCGGTTCAGATCCATAACTCTCTGTCCGTTCAGGGTAATCCCCCCCTGGTTAACCAAGCGCCGCGCCTCACTCTTGGAAGGAGCTAAACCTGCTTTCATAATCAGGTCAATAATAGGAATCCCTGCTTCTAATTCTGGTTTAAACAGTTCAATAAAGGGTACCGCAGTTTCATCCGTAGCTTCTCCGAAAAGACTTTGGGCTGCTTGTTGCGCCCGGTCCGCTGCGGCGGCGCCATGAATTAGTTTGGTTACTTCATACGCTAAAACGCCTTTGGCTTTATTAATCTCCCGATCCTGCAACCGGCCTAAGCGGCGGACTTCTTCCATGGGTAGAAAAGTATAAAGCGCCAGGAACCGTTGGACATCTCGGTCATCGACATTACGCCAGTATTGATAAAACTCAAAGGGACTGGTTTTCTCGGGATCCAGCCAAACTGCACCTGCTTCGGTCTTACCCATCTTCCTTCCGGAACTGGTGGTCAACAAGGGAAAAGTGATTCCATAGGCTTCAGCGCCCGCTACCCGTCGGATCAGATCCGCTCCAGATAAAATGTTAGACCATTGGTCATCACCGCCCATTTGCAGCTTACAGCCGTACTTTTGGTGCAGCACTAAAAAGTCGTAGGATTGAAGGAGCATATAATTAAATTCGATAAATGACAGTCCTCGCTCCATCCGGGTTTTAAAGCATTCTGCAGTCAGCATCCGGTTAACGGAAAAACATTTTCCGATATCCCGCAGAAATTCAATGTAGTTCAGTTTCAACAACCAGTCCGCATTATTAACCATTAAAGCTTTACCGTTATCAAAGTCAATGATCCGAGCAAGCTGGGTTTTAAAACGCGAGGCATTATAATTAATCTGCTCCGGCGTTAACATTTGGCGTAACTCTGTCCTGCCGCTGGGGTCACCGATCATCGCCGTACCACCGCCCAAGACCGCAATCGGCCGGTGCCCGGCGCGCTGCATATGGGCCATTGCCATTATCGGCAGCAGATGACCGACGTGCAGACTGTCGGCGGTCGGGTCAAACCCGATATAAAAAGTAACCTTCTCTTTCTCTAATAGCTCAAATAATGGTTCTTCATGAGTAGTCTGCTGGATAAAACCTCGTTCCCTTAAAGTTTCAAGTACCGACATCAACAATCTCCTCCTTTTAACTAAAAAACCCTTGTCCTTTCTGCTTAAGGACGAGGGTCTCGTGGTACCACCTTAATTTATGCGAAAAGCTTGCTTTTCACATCTCAAACGCATAACGGGCGTAACCGTCCCAACCTACTTGAGTTTTCAGCGGGAAGCTCCAGAGAGTACTTCACTCTCCGGGTCCGGCAGGTTTCCAGCGCCACCTGCTCTCTTTCTGTCACCCCGGAAAATTTAATCAGCTCTTTCATTGCCTTTGGCATGATTATACCATTTAAGCCCCGCCGGGGCAAGGTATAACTACATTTGTTTTAATATTAACATAATTGGTAATCTAATCATTTCCTAATTACATATTACACATATAGGAAATTTAACCAAATATAGTATTTGCCCCGGATTTATCGGTTATAGATTCTTTAATCTGACTGATTGTAGAACTAAGGAGCCTGTTCAATAACGACAATATAAATAGATGACTCAGCCCTAAAAACCGAACAAAACGTTTTTAAAATAAAACTAACAAAAATACAATTTTTTCAGCTGAAATATAAACTATCAAATACTTTCCACAGAAACAACTTTAGGTTATAATTTAACTATTAAACTAAAAAGCGGAGGTGTACCCTTTGAAAAAGGTAATCTGGTTATCAATACTACTTACCCTGATCCTGGTAACTGGTCTTTGCTTTGCAGCTAAACCGGTATTACGCGTCGGTTCCGATGCCACTTATGAACCTTTTGAATATCAGGACCGGGCTGGAAACTATGTCGGCTTTGACATGGAATTGATTAAAATGATCGCTGATGAACTGGGCATGGAGCTGAAAGTTTACAATGTCAGTTGGGATGGGCTCATCCCCGGCTTAATGAACGGCAATTATGACTGCCTGATTTCATCAATGACTATTACTGCGGAACGGAAAAAACAGATTAACTTTTCGATTCCCTATTTCTCTACCCAGCAGGCAATTATCGTGAAAAGTTCTAATAACACTATCAAAACACCCAATGATTTAATTGGGAAGACCGTTACGGTTCAAAATGGTACTACCGGCGATTTATTTGTTTCCAAAATCAAAAATACTAAAGTAAAACGCTTCGATACCAATCCTCAGGCCGTTCAGGAACTGTTAAATAATAACGCCGACGCGGCAGTAATGGATAACTTGGTGGCTTACAATGCGGTTCGGAAAATCCGCGGCTTAAAAGTAATTGAAATCAATGCTGAAAAAGAAAATTACGGTATTGGTGTCCGCAAGGACAATCAGCAGCTATTGAATAAAATTAATAAAGCTATTACCACTCTTCAGAAAAACGGCAAACTGCCGGCTCTGATCCAAAAATATAAAAGCGGGAAATGATTTAATCGGTCAAACTGTGCTGCTAATCCGGTTTGACCTTATTTTATAAGCTTATAATAATAAAGCATCTTTTAAGAAGTATCCGTTAAATACCGGATCCGATAATTTAACACCTTACATTTTACTAAAGTAAAATTTGATAATCACGTAATTCCTTTACTTTGTCACAGTATATCAATAGTCCACCGAGTTAAACATCATCTATACTATACTGTGACAAGTTTCTGACTAAATGTAATTACAAAACCGCTTAAATTATTAAAAAAGGATGTTCTACTTGAAGAATTACTACTCTATTTCAATTTTGTGTCTGCTGATTCTTTGCTTGGGAATCAGTCTGCCTGTCCAAGCCGTTTCAGCTGACGGTCAGGCCAATTTAAAAGTAATCTCCGACCCGCCCGGCGCCAGGGTTAAGGTTGATGGCCAAACCTATCAAGGGATCACTCCCCTATTAATCCCTAACCTAACCCCCGGCGAACATCGGATTCAAGTCAGCAAGCCACCGCATTACCGTAGGGAACAACAGACAGTAGTGGTAGAACCGGGGGAAAACACGGTAGAGTTCACACTCCCGGAAACCTCCCTCTACTACATGTGGCAGAGCCTGCCCGCATTACTGCTGGGCGCATTGATGACCCTTTTTTTAACGATTATTGCAGTGTTTAACGGCATCGTGATCGGAACGTTCATGGGGATCGCCCGAGTGATTCATAATAAAACTATTAATATCTTATCAAGTATCTATGTTGATTTTATCCGCGGCACCCCGTTACTAGTCCAGATCTTCATGATTCATTTCGGTTTTCCACCCCTGTTAGGTAATTTGTTTAATCAAGGGCAGCCGTTTCCAATTAACCCCTTTATCTCCGCATTATTAGCACTCAGCATTAACAGCGGTGCCTATGTCGCGGAAATCGTCCGGGCCGGGATTCAATCGATCGACCCGGGTCAAATGGAGGCCGCCCGTTCTTTAGGGATGACCTACTCCCAGGCAATGCGCTATATCATTCTGCCTCAGGCACTGAAACGGGTGATTCCACCGCTGGGCAACGAATTTATTGCCATGTTAAAAGACTCATCGCTGGTCTCGGTGATCGGTATGGAAGAACTGGTACGTAAAGCCCAAATCATTGTCACCCGCAGTTACCGCCCCACGGAAACCTGGTTGGAAGTTGGCCTAATCTTCCTGATTATGACCATTCCTTTTACCCGGTTAGTGGCCTACTTGGAGAGGAGGTTGCAGACTAGTGATTAAAGTAGTCGATTTACACAAAAGATTTCGTCATCTCCATGTGTTAAAAGGAATCAACATTGAAATTACCGCCGGAGAAGTGGTCTGTATTATCGGTCCTAGCGGTTCCGGTAAGAGCACCTTCTTACGCTGTCTGAATTTACTGGAGAAACCATCTTCCGGCCACATTTACATCGAAGCGGTTGAGGTCACCGACCATACCAAAGTTAATGTCAATGAAGTCCGGTCTGAAGTGGGCATGGTATTTCAACGGTTTAACCTTTTCCCCCACATGACTGCTTTAGAAAATATTACCATCGCCCCTGTTAAAGTCCGGGGTTTAAGTGAAGCCGAAGCCAAAGAACGGGCTTTGCAACTATTGGAACGGGTTGGTTTAAAAAATAAAGCCGATGCTTATCCCGAACAACTCTCCGGTGGTCAGCAACAACGGATCGCTATTGCCCGCGCTTTGGCGATGCGGCCGAAAGCCTTATTATTCGATGAACCTACTTCGGCACTGGATCCGGAGATGATTCAAGAGGTTTTGGATGTTATGAAAGACTTAGCCCATGAAGGGATGACCATGGTGGTAGTCACCCATGAGATGGGCTTTGCTAAAGAAGTAGCTCATCGGGTTCTCTTTATGGATGAAGGCCAGTTTCTGGAGGAAGGTTCTCCCGAACAACTGTTCAACAATCCTACCCAACTACGGACAAAACAATTTTTAAGTAAGATCTTGTAAAGGAAAATTATGAAACGAATCTTTTCTGCAGCGGACCTCCTGTTGCTGGTTACTACTTTCATTTGGGGTTGGTCCTTTATCATTGTCAAATGGTCGATGACAGTAATCGACCCCTATTTTTTTATTTTTGCCCGTTTTACCATAGCTCTATTATTCCTGGTGACGATTTTTGAAGCTAAATTAAAGAACCAGTTACGTACCTGTATTATCCCAGGATTCATTCTTGGGCTGGTGTTGGCTATGGCGTTCATCACCCAAACTTTAGGACTCAGATCCACTACCGCTTCAGTTTCCAGTTTTATTACCGGTTTAAATGTAGTCCTGGTTGCCGGCTTCGCTTCACTGACACGCCGTAAATTACCCCCCGTCCCGGTATTGATTGGAATCGGAACTGCGACTGTCGGAATGTTATTAATCACGTTCCGAGGTCCGCTAGCGTTCCAGAGGGGTGATCTGTTCACTTTAACCTGTGCCGTGCTGTTTGCCTGGCATATTGTGCTAACCGAAAAATATGCTCCCAGCCACTCCGTCACGGCGTTGACTCTGGTCCAGTTCGCAACGGCGGCTCTTTTGGCCGGGCTGGTATTTCTCTTTTGGGGTCACCAGCGGCTACCGCTGGTTAAATTTACCGGATGGCACTGGGCAGCAATCTTATATAGCGCTTTACCAGCGACTGCATTGGCCTATTTGTTCCAAACCAAGGCACAGCAAAAGATCCCGCCGTTCCGGACCGCCATTATCATGGCCACTGAACCCCTTTTTGCCGGAATTTTTGCAATCAGCCTCCGCTTTGACCCTTTCGACTGGAAGGTGGTTGCCGGCGGGATACTGATTGTGGCAGGAATGATCCTGGCCGCCTGGGATGTACGGGAAAGCAGTTAATACCTATAGGAAGTATTGTTCAGGCTTGCTTTCTAAATTTTAAATTTTAACTTCCTTCTTCAGGTAGTTCTTTAGAGTACTCGTCCACTTGGTGACATAGCTTCCTAAAGCCCATTCACCCATGATCGAAGTTTCTGCCGAACCAAGTTTTACAATGGCGGCGGGATTTTGATAATTTTTACCCAGATAAATCAGCAACTTTCCCGGAGTAAAGACTACGCTTAATGTTCCATCCGGAGCCACAAAAGCATCTTTTGCATTAGGAATGGCTTTTTTAATCTGATTAAAATCGCAAGCAGCATTATTATAAACCATTAGTTGCGGTGGAATCGGTAACGGCAACTCCTCCAAATCATAACGTGCTCCGGCACTCCAGCCATAATTACAATACCATTTCAAAGCAAATTGTGGGATCCATCGGGCATTGCGACGAATTAAACCCCACCCGTGTTCATCACTTACATTTTCAATCTTAAATTCAAGATCACCCGACGGTTCCTCCGCCTGTTGGGATAGATATAGTTTCAGATAGGGGTCGACAGCGGCACCAAACACCCGCTTTACCGAAACGCATTTTTCAGGCTCAAGAATCCACCCTGGTTCTTCTTTCTGGAACAAGCGGTTGATATTTTTAATTTCTCTGACTTCCAAGGTGCCAAAATCAGGGCGGTAAGTGCCACCACTATCATAATATCTGCTCCTTTCAATCCCAACATAGCGGTTTCCCACGAACAACAATTTTGCTTCCTCCACTAAGCTCCTCCACTCGCCCACCATCTCCAGAGCGTAGATTTGAATGTCCGGAGTAAGATTGACCGGTTTACCTAGCGGGTTAGCACGTAAATATTCAATCCAAACCGCAAAATCCCATAGTTCATTACTGCCTTCCTTGATAAAATAATCGTTATTAATCTGCCAGAATCCGCTGCCATACGGTACAGTAATCCCAGCCCCGGTAAGTATCTTGACCTTACCGGAAACAGATGTAATCCACAAAGTGCGATAACTTGTGGATTTATCTGAATACTCTGTATCAGGATCAGAACGCAATCCCAGCAATAGTCCCGCACTGTTTATCGGAGTTGACTCCGACCAGCATTGAGTGGTTACCAAACAAAAAAACATACAGAATAAGATGAATCGCATGAATTTAAGCAAATCCATTTCTCCTTTCAAAATAGGTCTTAAGAGCTTGGCCGCCATTATTCGGTCGCCTGGCGGCTTAGCACGAATCATTTTCCCCACTTCAGCTGCATACTAAGAAATGCCTATCTCTCAACTTGCGGGTCAACCTTTGATGATATATAATATAGTAAAACATTGCATTAAATGGTTGATTATTACAATTTGGAATAAAGGAGAATTAAAAGATGAAAAAACTTATTCCTGCATGTTTAATGCTCATTTTAGCTTTTCTTTTAGCTGTTTTTGGTTTAGGTCAACAAGGCAATGCAGCATCTGCACCGAAATATTTTGCTTATGTTGCCAATTCCGAATCAAACAACATCTCTGCCTATTCCATTAATCCCGCTACAGGTGCATTGAGCGAGATTAAGGGCAGTCCTTTTCTTGCCGGCAATTCTCCTTGTTCAATGACTGCCCACCCCAATGGCAAATTCCTCTATGTTGCAAATTATCAATCTCATAGTATTTCCGCATATTCTATCAATCCTATATCTGGTGCTTTAACAGCAATCAAAGGGATTTCTTTTACCAAGGAAACACCATTTTTATTAACCATGGCTCCTTCAGGCAAATTTCTCTATGTTGTTAACGTTGATCGAAACGTCTCCATCTATGCCGTCAATCCTAAAACGGGTGAATTAACTGCAATAAAAGGCAGCCCATTTCATATTCAAAAAAGCATTAATTCCATAACCATCGATTCGAGCGGTAAATTAGCTTTTCTCTCAGATTATGAACGCAATAGCATCATAGTCTATTCTATCAATACAGCAACTGGTAAATTAACCAAACTCAGTGAAACTACCATCACCACAGGGACAGGCCCAAAATCCATATCCATTGACCCCACTGGCAAATTCGCCTTCATTCCCAATTACGATTCTCAGAATTTCTCCGTCTATACCATAAACGCCAAGACCGGTAAATTAACCGAAATCAAAGGTAGTCCCTTCGGCGCTGATCATCCTACTCAAGTAACTTTTGCACTATCCGGTAAAGTTGTTTATATTCTCAATTGCGAAACTATCGATGCCTACTCTTTCGACCCTGCTACAAGTACATTAATTGAATTTAAGAACAACCCCCTTTATCATAGTATGGATGACCCATCATCATTTAGTATCGTCCCAACTAAAGAATTCCTCTATGTCACTAACGCAGATTCTAATGAAATCGCAGCCTTTTCTATTAACAATACAACTGGTTCACTTAACAAAATCAAAGGGAGCCCATTTAAGACGGGCAATGGTCCAGTCTCAATTGTAACCATAAAGCAATAATTTATTGATGCTATACGTAACTAGTAATAATATATTTTCATCATAATTGCTCCGTTCCTTGGTACAAATACAACCAGGAACGGGGACTCCAATATTCTCAACGGTTTATGTGCAATCATAAAATTAGTTTTTCCGAATTATGGTTTTATTCTACTTGTACCGGTAAATCATCAAATTTAAAACTCCCTGGTTCAGAACTGAGCGTTTTATCTATAAGGTTAAGTTCATAGTATTCTCTTTTAGGAAAACCTAACTGTGGAACATCTACCCAACTATTAAGATCCCTCATTTGTTTTCTAAACGACTCATTATCTCTAAGCTGACTCTTTTCGAGTATTTTACTTATCATTTCATCTTCTCGCGCTTTCTCAATTTTATCATTTTCAGGGTTAGGAAACTTGGATATTAAATCTTTCATGATTTCTTTAAGAACAGTAAATAAATTTCCCGGATAACGTATATGATAGCGCAACAACATCACTACCGCCTTTTCCGAAGTTGCATATTGCCCAACCTTTATTTTTTTTGTCTTTGTTTCTTTTCCTTGACCAATAGTAAATTCAAACTCATGATTCAGAATGTCACCTATTCGAATACGTGTAAAATGCCACATAGCACGGTGAAGATATGTAGAAATTCGAGTAGCCATTATAAAACGATAAAACCAATGCCAACTCTTAAGATACTTATTTTCATTCAGTCGATCGGAATTCCCATAAAGATTTTGTTCACCATCTTCCGTTTGCATCATGAATTTATCATTATAAGTATTTACTCCTCCACTAATCTTAATTGGCCATTTGCTTTTAGTACCCAATCCAAAAACACCAAAAAAGGCCTTATAATTCTCAGGATATATATATTTAACATAAGCTAAAAAAGCAGGTAATTCACGTGCCCCTGTGGCATCTGCTTCTCCTCCCATACAACTATGTGCTGTCCAATGACATGGTCCAAAAGAAATTGTCACATCATCATAAGCATTGATACAATCAAAAAAAGCATAACACTCAAAATGGGATACCGTTCGGATTACTTTGAAGGTAGAAAGTTCCTTATCACTAAGACCAATGCCGTTGTTACCTCCTTTACCAATCAAGGTATCTGGTCTTATTTCTACATAAGATTGGTCCCAAGTATGCCTCCCAGCAACAACACAAGGACCACCATCATATGCTTTGTCATAATAACCCAATACAATAGGCTTAGGAAAGGTATTTCCACTAAAGGTGACTTTACCTCCATATCGAGAAACAAGCCCATTGTATGAATTTTGGGGCGGAAATAAATCCAAGGGTAGATTAAAATAATAATTGCTATAATCAATCGCATACATTCGAGGATTATTGCTTGCAAGGTCGTTATGCAACCACAAATTTTCTTTGACAATCTTATCAAGATTAGAGCCATCCCTTGTATCTGTGGTAGCATAAACAATCACCGGACAACGTAAAACCCCATCAGCCCAAGCCTGCAAAGCCGCCCTAGTTTTTTCATTCAATGCACCACTAATCCTTCCATCATCGGGATACCGTGCATCTCCGGTCAATTTAGGTGGAGACTGCGACAACTTAAACAACCGGGGCATATAACGTTTTTCGGTACTGTCAACATCCTCCTTAGCAGCATAACCTAACTTAGCATGACACTGAAACTCCCGTACCGCCCACTGGGTATAACGTCCAAAGCCTCCGTCAGGTTTAAAACTGTTTCGAGTCCACGTATTATCCAGTTGTACCCAATTACCGTTACCACCTACCAACCAATACCCCAGCTCAAACAGAACAAACTGCGCCATATGAATCGGCTGAGGGAGATTAACCCGATTGCTAAAGGCATCTTCTGTCTTCGGATCGAATGCACGCAAATGAAGCTCGTATTCTCCGGCAATCGGCTCATTTTTATATTCGGCAGCGCTAACTCCTCCCCAGATTCCGGTTGCTTTAGGACCATTATCAACATCATTTTTCAATTTTGCATTTTCAAAATTCCCCCGCTTATAAACATGATTCCCAAACATCCCGCAATAAGGAACAGCAGCATTTGAAAATGTCAAACTCAAATCGCCTGTTACCTCATCGCCCGGATGAACTCCAAAAGCATTTTGAACTGCAATTAAAAACGCTTTGGTCGCAGCATTGTTTTCCACTTCGACCTTATTACGGGTATAATCATTCATCTTGATCCTTTTAAAAGCCCGTACTGCCCAAGCCATCCGGCCATTAAAGATCCCATCGGTTCCGGCGTAGAAACCCAGGTTAGTCAAACGCTGCGCCAGTCCGGCAGGAGTTTGGGTATTAGACAGCGGTCCTAAGATAACCTTGGAGCGATAAGTAGGGCCGTTCGTTGGTGTAATTTCCAATTCTCCCGTACCCTTCAGGACTTTCAATCGGTTTTTAATAACTATGACACCGTTACTAAACTTCTCACCAATATTATCGTGGTTAGGGATCTTAAGTGCATATTCACCACTCGGTTCGCCACCTGAAAAAGTCCAGCCGACTCTGATCATCAGCGAATAGGGCTCTTTTTTCATTTCTTCACCTAAATCCTCCGCTGCATCATATACGATTTGATCTGCATTAGTCGTCGATGATGCCATCAAATATTCACTCCCCAGTTATGAATGTTTTTTTTGCCTGATGTTTGAATTTTAGCCAACCCGTACCGGAATCGCTCCCAAAACATCCGCCTTGATTTCATCCTCATCCACCACCGCATCATCCGGACTTGTTTCATTAGGCCCTAACTCAGAAGCTTTTACCTCCGAATCCGGTTGTGTTTCACGCTGCCCCGCTTCCTTCCGGTTGTTTGTCGCTTCTTCCTGCTCCGGTTTACTGTCGGAATTATCCAGATTATCCGCAGGTGGTACCAACCCTACCACCCGGACCTTTTCTGCTTTGAAATCAACTCCGCCGTCAATAATGACACTGCTTTGTTGACACACCAGGTAAACCCCTTCGGCGGATTTAATTGAGATCGTTTTGGTATCCCAAATGATGTCCGAATCGGAGGTTACGTTAATCAATTGGTCACTGTGAATTTCCACGCCATCCTCGGCATCCAGTTTAATAAACATTCCACCGGAAGAACTCTCCTTGGCAGTAAACCTTATTTGCCCATCATCCATTTGAAGTTCTTTACCATGAGGGGTTCCCAGATATTTAACAGCCGGCACGGCAGTTTTAGAGTTGGTCGCGCCATTTTGCCGCTGCGAATTGACTACTATTGCATTTTTCTCGTAATGATCGCGGAAATATAACTGGACGATATCATTAAGCTCCGGCATCCAGTACCAGCCACTATTGCCTTCGGCTGTATATGGAGTTGCAAACGGAAACCAATAAGCTTCAATACTTTGCTGAGGATCGATCTGCAAATGCAGCCGCAGTCGATCTTTTTGTCTGTCAATTACCTTCCCGGGAAGGGAAACTCCGGCCAACTGCCGGTTAACCTGATAGTCCTGACGGATTGCCTCTTTAAGAGCCAAGGCGTATTCGAACTTGAGGATCCCTTGTTGAAAAGCTGCCGAAACCTCGGCAATTACTAAACCGACACCTTGAAACTTAACCTGATCCCCGACATTTAACACCTGATTACTCTCAACCCGGTAACTGACATAGTCAATCTCGGATACTTTCGGCTTAAAATTTTGTGAACCGGTCCGAAAATCCGCCAAACGCTTGCCAATCGCAAAATGGAAATTTTCAATCTCCCGTTCCCGTCCTTCCGGGACCCCAACCCAAAACCGGGGGTTGTCGCTGGTGTGATCGGGAATCAAAACCGCCCCAAAATGTGAAGCCAACCGCTTCATAAATACCCAATCCGATTCCAGAAACTGTAAGGCCCAGGTGTTTAACTTAGCGCCGTTGGTTGCCCGGTCAATGACCGCGGCGTTGGAATAATCAGCCAAAATCGCCTTAAACAAGTTAACATAAGTCAGCTGCTGATTTTGAAATGACCGGCTTTTCACCTTAATGTCCAGCAGATACGTATTTGATAACGCCTCAACCGTTAAAAAATACACCCCCCGGACCGTCTTCACCGAAAGTTGGGTAACCACCCCTTTAAACAGGGTCTGCACTCTTTTGTCACCCTCGACCTGATAGATCTCGATTTTATCGTTGGTGGTAGCATTAGTTACACAACTGTCTTTTTGGGTCTCCGGAATTATCCCGCTAAAATGTACACAGGTATGATGGTTTGGTTTACTGATGAGCCGTAATTCCATCAGTTCAGATAACCCATATGAAGATATTATCTGAATGTTTTCAAATCCAATCGCTTTTTCCGCATTTTCCATGTTCGCACCGCCGATTTCTTTAATTTCAACAACAAACAATTTACTTTACTGCCAGACAATTTGTTGCCGCTGTTGTGGGGTTAAATTCAAAAGTTCGCTGCTTGTCTTGGAAAAAACCGCCCGTTCCAGACTGGCCCCCTCGAAATTAACATTAACCAAATTGGCTTCAGTAAAAACAGCCCCTCCCAGATTAGCACCCTGGAAGTTAGTACCCTCCAGATTGGCCCCGCGAAAGTTGACCGCTCCAAAACCCGGCCTGACCCAGTTTGACCTGTCGCCAATCCCCGCTGCGCCTTCCGTTTTGCTAAAATTAGCCCCGCGGAGATCACACTCTTCAAAGTCAGCCTCAAAGATTAACGCTTCTCTCAAATCACTTTCTGCCAAAGAAGCCCGCTTAAGTTTAGCTCCGGTCAGGGTACAAAACTGCATTCGGCTTTGGGACAAGTTACTACCCCGTAAATTGGTATATTTCAAATTGATGCCCCAATAATCACCCTGGGATAAATCTAAATCAGCAAAGACTTCATAGGTGTAAGCTAACCCGGCGCAGGATTGCAACCAGGCTTTAGTAGCGATTGGATCTTTAACCCGGCGATCCTCCAGATAGACAATTTCGCTTTTATCAAGGTATTCCCCAACCCTCACAGTGAACCTGGCTTCGGTTTCGATGGCCTGAAACTCGGGTAATCGGACTGCCTGTGGCATGGCATAACGGATAAAACCGATGACATACTGATGATACTTCCCTGCTTCCCGCAGTAGATAGCGTTCAATCTGGGAACGGCTAATCTGGCCGAGGTACAATTTTGCTTTTGCCAGCAATTCCGTTTCCAACTGGTACAAGTTGCAAAACGCCCATTTCGGATCATATTTGCCATGACATTCAACAAAATCCAAAAACCAATCTCGGTCAAACGCTTCGATCAGATACGCCGGTTGGCGATCAGCGATGCCCGTCCGTAAAATCGAATAAGTGATACAACTAATCTTTGCCTTTTCGTTTTTTAGTTGCATATTCCGGATCTTCAGACAAATCTGTCGAAACGATTCTAAGAAATCCATAATAAAATCATCCCGGCGTAACCAGTATTCATCCTCCAGCTGTAAGAGCTTCTCCCTGCTGAACTTATCAGCGTAATTTTTGATAAAATGAGCCCATGCCTCTTTTCCAGTCATTTGATACTCCTTTTTTCCTCAATTACGTCTTCAATCTCAGTTTTAGCAATCCGTTTTCCATATTTTCCAGACCAGCTGTCTTTTTCCAATTGTAATTGTCTTGCCAACTCAAAATCGCATTTTTTCTTGATTAACTGGACTTCGTTTTTGCACACCTCTCCCAATTCAAAGATATTGCCTCGGTACATAATTTTAGTTTCGAGCTCGTAAAGGGATTGCAACTCCCCATCTGAAACCGTCTTTTTATAGACACCGTCTTTTTTTTCGAAGCCGTCTTCCAAGTCCCTTGAGTCAAATGAAATCAACCGATAGTTACCATCAGCAAGCTTAAATGTCTGGTATTCTTTATTGTGGTAGCTAGCATACAAACCGGATTTAAACTGATAATCTGCAAAATTTGCAACCGGCGGTTTTAAAGGTATGTCATCAGATTCAGTGGCAATTTTAATGCTCTCCACCAGTCCATCCGCAATAGGCTGCCAATACTCGATCAGGCTAACCGGTCCATTAATATTGCCGATTAAAGCCTGGTGATTCAATTCTACAAAGAACATCAAGCTAAAAACGTTACCATCCAAAGTCGGGACAATAAAATTACAAAAACCGATTTGCTTTCCGTTAACTTGTTTAATCCCCTCTTTCTGCCAGCAAACTCTTGAATGCTTTTTATTAATAGTCATTATTATCCGATCCTTTAATTGATCCATTATCCCTTCATCAAGGGGGATTCGGGAATGTTTAAAGGTTATATTAATCAATCCATCACTGGTGGTCAAAATTAAGTCGGGCTTGCTGTCCGAAGGATACTTTAACCTGGTCTTTTCCGGAAGCAAAATCTCTAACCCCGTTGGCAACTTCAGGATAACCTGACCATCAAAAATTGATTTTTCTTCAAACTTTAGGCTTACACCGTCAACCTTTAAACAATCCCCGCCGGTACGAAAAAAATTGGTGATTTGGTCGTTGCGAGCTACCGCGTCCATTGCTTGCCTTTTACCATTAATTAAAGCAATGATTTTTTCATCAAAAGCCATTTTGCAACCCCCTTCACCCTCAGCTTCTTAATCCTGTCCGTCATCTTCGATGGTAATCCGTCCGCACCACATGCACATGTTGGTAGACTTGTTCAACAGTGCCGGTTGTTGACCAACTTCTTTATCAGATTTGCCATTGATCCAAGGCATTGTAATATTTGGTACACAGGGCATTTTCTTGAGTCTGCCCCGATTGGCCGCAGTCGCCGCTTTCACTGTCGGGTTGTTCAGGCTACTGCACAGTCCAAAGGGCAGGATGTTAACTTGGGGTTGAAAGTCCATGATATTGGCTTGCGGCTTATCATTAATATAGATCCCATGATCAGTGGGAATTTGTAACTCACTTTCCTGATCGCCATAACTGCACTTCAACTTGGCGCCTTGGACCACATAACTTTGGACAACTCCACATCCAATTTTAACTTTTACATCCATCTTCCTTTCCCCCTTCAATCAGTATCAACCCGTTTAAACCTAATCCTGCTAAATTCTCTCCGCAACTTGCCTTCGGCAACACTGAGATTAACGATAATCCAATACTCCATAATCCTCGCCGCTTTGAAAATCCAGCTTCCTTCAGCTTTGCTCTGGTTAATTACTAATCGTTTAAGCGACCCGTTTTTGTTAAATTCACTCTGCTCTGCCAGACAATCACAACTATTAGGTTTCATTTTACATTTTTTACATTGGTTTTATTTTACAATATTGGCCATCTGACTTCAATCATTGCTGTTTTTTCCTTCATAATCCGGTACATACCGTCCTGACTCATGGCCTCAAAAACGAAACCCAGGCGATTCCCTATACGGGTTACCTGGGTTTTATAATCCATAATTTAGATGATCCATAATAATTAATCTTATAATCTGGCTTCCAACTTGCTCTTCTCTGCCTCGTAGCCCGGCTTGCCGAGTAAGGCGAACATGTTCTTCTTATAGGCTTCCACTCCCGGTTGGTTAAAGGGATTGATCGCATTGAGATAACCGCTGATTCCGCAGGCTTTTTCAAAGAAATAGACCAGTTTGCCGAAGACAGCGGGAGTAAGCTCCGCAATTGTCACCAGCAGATTGGGTACGCCGCCGTCGGTATGGGCCAACAACGTCCCTTCAAAAGCCTTCCGGTTGACTACTTCCAGAGTCTGTCCGGCCAGAAAGTTTAAACCGTCAATATTATCCGACTCGGTGGGGATTGTAATATTCCGCCGGGACTTTTCCACCCACAGCACAGTTTCAAAAAGGTCACGCCGGCCTTCCTGAATATATTGCCCCATGGAATGCAAGTCAGTAGAAAAGTCACAAGCTGCCGGAAAGATTCCTTTTTGATCTTTCCCCTCACTCTCGCCATAGAGTTGTTTCCACCATTCGGCAAAGTAATGCAAGCCCGGTTCGTA
Organism: Bacillota bacterium; assembly: GCA_036564195.1. Classification (GTDB taxonomy): domain Bacteria; phylum Bacillota; class UBA4882; order UBA8346; family UBA8346; genus DATCLA01. Next base: position 792 of record DATCLA010000022.1, on the reverse strand, counting down.
ATTAACCAGGATTTCCACAAACTTGCCCTTACGATAAAGAATATTACGGGCGGCGGCATATTGATAAGCCGGATTATCAGCCAGCCGGTCTATTTGGTATGCTTCCCGGGCTTCAGCAGCTCCGTCCATCATCGCTTGGATATCAATACCACTGACAGCCATTGGTAGTAGCCCTACCGGAGTTAATACCGAATAACGGCCGCCGACATCATCCGGAATGACAAATTGGGCATAACCTTCACTTTGCGCCAGTTGCTTTAAAGCACCCTTAGTCCGATCCGTTGTGACGTAAATACGGCGGCGGGCCCCTTCCGCTCCATATTTCTTGATTAACAAATCCTTAATTAAGCGAAAGGCAATTGCCGGTTCGGTGGTAGTCCCGGATTTGGAGATGATATTAACCGCAAAATTCTTTTCAGCCAGTACTTCTAAAAGCTCTGCTGTATAAGTCGGGCTAATCGTCTGCCCCAGATAGAATATTTCTGGATAGCCCCGTTGCGACTTGGTTAATTGATTATAAAACGAATGATTTAACAGTTCAATTGCAGCTCTGGCCCCCAGGTATGAACCTCCGATACCGATTACCACCAGTGTGTCTACTGTTGCTTGAATTTCTGCGGCAGCTTCCCTAATCTTCCGAAACTCGTCCCGGTCGTAATTAACCGGTAAATCCAGCCAGCCTAAAAAGTCGCTGCCCGGGCCCTTGCCGCTATGCAACAGATCATGGGCACATTTAACCTGTTCCTCCATAAACTCCATTTCCTGTCTGGAAATAAAGGGGTGGGTTTTGGA
>DATCLA010000021.1:0-2295 GCA_036564195.1 Bacillota bacterium | reverse complement strand
GCCGGAAAGCAGGAGAATTACTGCACGCCGGGAAAGAAGCATATTTGAAAATAACCCTCCTAGACCGGTTTTCTAAAGCAGAGTTAAGTGAGTTGATTAAGAAACGATTTCAAGCCAGCCCTCAAAAGCCGGTAGACATTAGTCTGGTGGGGCTGATTAATAAAAGGTTGATCCCGGTTTTATTGAGTGAAGCCGGTATTAAGGATTTAAAGCGCCCGGTGGCCGCTCTGTCAGCATCGGAGCAGGCAGGGATCAGTAATATTTTAAATGATTGGCGGTTTAAGATCAGGGGGACCAAGAGCTGGCCCAGCGCTCAGGTGACAGCGGGCGGGGTTGCTACCACTGAAATAGAAGCCAATACCATGGAGTCAAAGTTGGTCAAAGGCTTGTTTTTTGCCGGTGAGATCATTGATATCGACGGAGATTGCGGCGGTTTTAACCTGCAGTGGGCGTGGTCGTCCGGGTTTGTTGCCGGACAGAGCGCGGTTTGGTAAGGAGCCTGATCTTAGCAGACCCAAAGGTCCGTGCGGGAGCAGTTAGCGGTGGCTGCAGCAAGCCGGGAATTGTTAAAACATTGAACTGAATTGAATTTGATAGATCATGGATAGAAGTACATAGTTTTTTTTAAAGGTTTCCGGAGCAACAGAAAACCTGCAAACAGGCTACTGGTTTTTGGTGCGGCCGGAATTAAGCCCTAAAAGTGGTAGCCTAGAGAAGAAACGGTGGATTAAAGCTAACTTGAGAGAGAAGGCTTTTTTTTTTTAAGGTTTTTGTTATAATCAAAGAAGACGGTCTGTTTCAACGCAATTGAGCTGCTTTAACTATTCCTTGGAAGGCAGCAGTTAATCTAAGGAAAATATCATTAAAGGTAAGGGATGTAGCTTGATTAACATTTTGGTCACACTAAACGCAGCCTATCTTAATCCTCTAAAAGTGATGCTGAAATCGTTGTTTGTTAACAATCCCAACGAAAGTTTCAGCGTTTACCTGATGCACTCAAGCATTAAAGAGGATGAACTTGCCGGTCTCAACCAATTTATCGAATTCAACGGCCAAAGGTTAATTGTAATCACCCTTCACGATCAGTACTTCCAGGATGCACCGGTATTGATGCATTATACTAAAGAGATGTATTACCGGCTGTTGGCTTTTAAGTTCTTACCAAATGATATCGATAAAATTCTCTATCTTGACCCGGATATTATTGTGATTAACGAAATCCGTACACTATACGACCTGGACTTAGAGAGTTATCTTTATGCAGCAGCCTACCACAAACTGGTACCAGTAAAGGGGATCAATAAAATCAGGCTGAAGGCATATGAAATGGAAGAATACTTTAATTCGGGAGTACTTCTGATGAACCTGCACCTGCAACGGGAGAGAATTAAAGAAACCGAGATTTATCAATTTGTTGCCAAAAAGAGAAACAGGCTTATTTTACCGGACCAGGATATTATAAACTCACTTTATGCGAAGGAGATTAAAAAAATCGAGGAAATAAAGTACAACTACGATACCAGATATTACCGGTATAATAAAATATTAAGTAAAGGCCGGGTGGATATGGATTATATCATTCACAATACTGTAATCCTTCATTTTTGCGGTAAGAAGAAACCGTGGCATAAAAACTATCATGGTGTGTTTCATTCATTATATAAGCATTACGAAAAGCTTGCCTTAAACTAATTTCTAACCTTATTAATATCTATTTGTGTAGCATAATAGTATCTCCGTACCTATCTGAGGTATAAGTAAAACATAAAAAAACCGGACTAACTTAAATACATTGAATTAGTTCCGGTTTTAATAATTTCACAGCAAAATTTCGAATAACGCCACAATCGGGAGAAGTTTATCTAAAAACAACTTCCACCAGCCACATGGACACCTGGGATATATTAGGTAACTAGCATCAATGCGGCAACCATTACGGCGTACATCGGTAACATCTTTACAGAAGTACGCTCAATCGTGGTCTTTCCAACCGCGCAACCTACAAAGAGAGCGCTACCTACCGGTGGGGTACATAAGCCGATCGCCAGGTTGAAAATGAGCATGACCCCAAAGTGGACGGGATGCATCCCAATGGCCGGGTTGGTAACTACCGGCAATAAGATGGGGGTCATAATTAAAATCAACGGGGCCATATCCATGAAGCAACCTAAAACCAGTAATAAGGCGTTGATAATCAGTAGTAATAAGTATTTATTGTGAGTAATGCCAATCAGGGCGGTGGTAAGCGCATCAAGAATCCGTAATAAAGTCATCATATAGGCAAAGGACTTGGCT
>DATCLA010000020.1:0-16426 GCA_036564195.1 Bacillota bacterium | reverse complement strand
GGTTAATACCTGGGTGAGCTGTCCCGCGGAAAAAGACTTTTGGAAATAGCTAAAAAGTTCAGAAAAGGCCCAGCCGCCTAAGGCGTTCAATAAAATAAACAAACCAAACAAAACAACTACCGCATTTAAATCAGTGCTTTTGCTAATCTGTCCTTTTTTTCTGGCTTCTTGCTTTCGCTTGGGAGTAGCCTCTTCGGTTTTATCCGGATCCTGGGCAAAAAATTGCAGATCCATCCGTAACCGGGACCGGGTCCGGCCCTGAGCAGGCCAACTTATCCGACGTTTTTTTCCCTCTACCAACTCTGTGGTTTCGTGAGCCATTTTACAACTATCCTTGTTTATATCAACCACTTTTCTGTTTTCAAACTGAATCAAAAGTTCTATAATGTCAACCGCCTTAACATTAACTGCAGCATCCGAAAGGTATCACCGGACCGGGCAAAAGTCTCTTCAATTAAAACAAGATAGAGTGGTAAAAATAAGGTTAAAATCAAAATACCCACAACGATCTTTATCCCAAAGCCCAGAAAGAACACGTTGATTTGGGGCAGCAGTTTCGCAATGATCCCTAAAGCGACATCGGTTAATAGGATCGCCCCCAACACCGGCAGGCTCATTTTAAACCCTAATAAAAACATTTTGGTAAAAGCCGTTAGAAAAACACCGGTGGCTTCCGGTTTCAAAAAGAACATGCCCGGTTTAACATATGTAAAACTTTGGACCAAAGCCAGTATTAATCGGTGATGCCCATTAATTGCCAAAAACACCAAGCCGGCCAATAAATAATTAAACTGCCCTAATAACGGCATCTCCGTTCCGGTAAAGGGATCAATAATATTAACCATTCCGAAACCAATTTCAATATCCATTAGATAACCGGCAATCTGGAATGCATAAAAAGCCAGGTTAGCCATAAAGCCCATAATTAACCCGATCAATATTTCCTTAATCATAATTACGGCTGCCATCCAAGTATTAATTTGCAATAGATCCGCTTCAATTTGGATAAAAGGGGCAACCGACAATGCCAAAGCCATGGCAAATAACACCCGGGCTTGAACCGGAATACTGCGGCTTTGGAAAATCGGCCCAACCATCAGTAATCCGGAAGCACGGCCAAAACCCAATAAAAAAGCGGTATAATTAAAATTAAAGAGATTAGCTAAATCCACTGTCTGAACCTACCTCTTAATAAGGAATTAACTAAAACATTCCCATAAGCAGACCAGCGCCAATTTGATAAAGGTAAATTCATTCAAGTTCCCAAAGATTTTACCGGCAAAATCATTAATCAACCGCATCATCCAAGGGAAAAAGAGCACCAGCATCCCAAAGATAGCGATAATCTTGGGGATAAATGCCAGGGTCTGTTCATGGATTTGCGTTGTTGCCTGGAATATACTAACAATTAAGCCCATTAGCAGTCCTGCTGCCAACATTGGGGCTGAAACCAGTAAAACTTTTCCTAATGCCTCACGAAAGACCGTTACAATAAAAGTATCAGTCAAAACAAGACCGCCTGCCTTCTCTTAGATTAAAAGCTCTACCAGCGTCATTAGTTTAACTAAAACTTAACAAAAGCGACCGGGTAATCAGATGCCAGCCATCAACCATTACAAATAACAATATTTTAAATGGTAAAGAAATCATCACCGGAGGCAACATCATCATTCCCATGGACATCAAAGTGCTAGCCACAATCATATCAATTACTAAAAAAGGGATAAAAATCATGAACCCAATTTGAAATGCAGTTTTTAATTCACTGATGATAAAGGCGGGAATTAAAACCTGGGTTGGAATATCCTCTTGCTTTTTGGGGGTAATCCGCGCCACCTGAAGAAAAAGTTTCAGGTCTCTACTACGGACTTGTTTGAACATAAACTGGCGAATCGGTTCAAAACCCTTGCTAAGCGCTGTTTCCTGACTAAGTTTACCTGCCAAAAACGGTTGCAACGCCTCTTGGTTGACTTGATTCCAGGTGGGTGCCATGGTGAAAAAAGTTAAAAATAATGCCAAACCAATTATCACTTGATTAGGTGGCATCTGATTGGTCCCCATGGCACTACGGGTAAAGGACAATACAATCACAATTCTTACAAACGACGTAGTCATAATCAGGATTGCCGGAGCTAATGAAAGAATTGTGAGGATAAAAATGATCTGCAGGCTCTGGGCAACCTCACGGGGACTATTGGCCGTACCGATCCCTAATTCAAGCTTCGGTAGAGGGATAACAGACGGTGCACCCCAGACTGGAGCACTACTGGTGAGCACCAGGGCTGCAACGATAATCGCAATCAAAAGATGGTTACTTTTTTTTAAGTTTAAATAGACTTCCATGTTCACCGTTCAACCTTTACCCCTATTTTTCCAGGCCCGAATCCTTTCCAAGCTTTCCGTCAAACGGTTTTTAAACTCACTGGACTCTACAGTAGACTCCGCCTTAACGCCATCGTCATTAAGGAACCGGTCCAACAAGTCTTTAAATTTCCGGTTTGAAAAGGTTAGCTTCTGATTGACCAGCGATTGCAATTCCTCATAAAAAGCTGGGTCGTTATATTCTTTAATTAGGGTAATCCCCTGCTCTGAACTTCCCACTAATAGTACCTGATGGTAGACTAATAAAAGATAAAGATGGCGGTTGGTTCCTAAACAAATGCTTCCCGCCACCTTGATATACCGCGACGACAAGTTTCCGGATCTCCCCGCTAAAAAACGGGTGGCCCAATAAGCCAAAAAAACCACAAAAATTAATGATAATAACGTTAAAAACCACTGACCGCCGTTAAAAAGTTCGGGATCACTCTCCGGCCTCTCCGATGCAGCAAAGGTAATTGACGATACCAGCAACAGACCGGCGGCACTTAACCCCGTCACTTTAAGACTATTCACAATGTGCACTAATGCCGCATCCTTTCAGCTTATTGTGCCATAACTTTGCGCACCGCTTCTAAAACCCGCTCCGGTTGAAACGGTTTTACTACAAAATCTTTAGCTCCGGCCTGAATTGCATCAATGACCATTGCTTGTTGGCCCATGGCGCTGCACATAATTATCCGGGCATGCGGGTCAATGGCGCGAATTTCCCGGACCGCCCTAATTCCATCCATATCAGGCATTGTAATATCCATAGTGACTAAATCGGGAGATAATTCTTTATACCGTTCAATTGCCCTGGCTCCGTCTTCCGCTTCCCCAATCACCTCATACCCGCCTTTACGCAGAATGTCTTTGACCATCATCCGCATGAAGGCAGCATCATCAACCACCAAAACTCTTGCGCCCACCAAAAACTCCCCCTTTTAGGAATTATTGAAGTGTATTCACTCTCTCAAGATGGCTTACAATATCGGTGACCTTAACTCCAAAGTTTTCATCAATCACCACAACTTCGCCTTTGGCGATTAACTTCCCATTCACAAAAATATCTACCGGATCACCGGCCAGTTTATCCAGTTCGACCACGGAACCCAATCCTAATTCCAGGATGTCCTTGATCTTCATCCGGGTACTGCCCAATTCCACGGTTACCTGTAGCGGTACATCCAAAATCAACCCGATATTGCCGGTATCTTTGGGTGGTTTATTATTCTCAAATGCAGAAAATTGTGCCGGCCGCACCTTCACATGTTGTTGAGACGCGGTATTACCATTTAAAGCCGGATTTGGTTGTGTTGCCGCCGGGGAAGGGGTAACGGAAGCTGCCGTTTTATTAGCCTGTCCTATTAACGTATCCACCAATTCAACTGCAAATGAAAACGGGAATAACAATACAATCTCACTGTCCACCAAGCCCTCAATAATCAGCCGAAATTGGACAGCAGCGACAGAATCATCATCGTCTAACTCTCGTAAGATGGACTTTTCAGCCTGGCTAAAATCAACAATTTCAACCTGAGGCGGCTTCATGTCTACTTTTCGGTTGAAAAGAGTGGACATCGATGTGGCGGCATTGCCGACCATCTGATTCATCGCCTCGGTTACGGCACTAATTTCCAGGTCATCCAAAGAATCTTTAGGATTAACTACATCTCCGCCAAGAAATAAACCAGCTATAACCGAAGCGTCAGTTACTTTCAAAATTAAGACATTAGTACCAGTAAGTCCCTCTTTATAATCTACTTCCAATAAAACATAGGGAAAAGGGTGCTGTTCTTTTAATTGGCGCGGGGTGGTAATAAAAACGGTCGGGGTATTAATTTCCACCTTTTTATTAAGCAGTTGTGATAAGACGGTAGCCGCTGTACCGTAACTGATATTGCCAATTTCCCCCAAAGCATCTTTCTGCTCATCCGTAAGTACCGGTGAAGCCGATTCGGAATTCATATCCTGTAATAAAGCATTGATCTCATCTTGCGTCAGTATCTCTCGATCCATTTTGCCCTTCCTCCTCTTCCTGAATGATCCGGGCGATTTGAACCGCCATCCGGTTGCCGGAAATTCCCGGACTGCCAGCAAACTTGGGATTATTGCCGATTCGCACCGGTAACAGTCCTTTGACCGGTTGTTCCAACTCAATAACATCACCGACGTTGATACCCAACAACTCACCTACAGTAATATTGGCTTTACCCAATTCTACCGTCACCTGAACCGATGCTTGTAACAACCGGTTTTTTATTGCTGAAATACTCTGAGGGGTTGAAAATTTACTGGATCTGGCAAACCAGAATTGGGCATTTAATCGATCGATGATTGGCTCTAAAACCGAAAATGGTAAACAAAAATTCATCAATCCGACTGCTCCGCCCACCTTTACCTCCAAAGTAATTAAGACAATCATCTCCGACGGTGCAATAATCTGGGTAAATAACGGATTGAGTTCGATACTTTCAAACTGAGGCTCCAAATCGATTACTGCCTGCCAGGCTTCTTTAACATTGGTTAAGGTTTTTAATACAATCCGCTTGGTCACAATCTGTTCAATATCGGTTAATTCACGGACCTGCTCAAGCCCGGCCCCGGATCCTCCCAGCAAACGGTCGATCATTGCAAATGCCAACTGCGGCGAGTATTCAATAATAACCGTCCCCTCTAACGGTTTAAGGGTGATCAAGTTCATCACGGTCGGATTGGGTAATGACTTAGTAAATTCATCATAGGTCAGTTGGTCGATGGAGACTACTTCCACCCGTACCATGCTCCGCAAATAAGTAGATAAGGAAGTAGTCATCAACCGAGCCATGTTTTCATGTAACACTACCAAGGTCCTTAACTGGTCCTTAGAAAATTTATTAGGACGACGAAAATCATAAGCCTTGATTTTCTTCTTCTTCTCGTCACTGATAATTTCCTCAACATTAAGCGTACCAGAAGAGAGCGCATCAAGCAGCGAGTCAATTTCCGATTGGGATAACACCTCCGCCACTGTCTAAGCCCCCTTTATTGTATCACAAAATCTTGAAAATAAACATTTTTAATCCTACCGTAAACCAAGTATCGATTTACCGCACTTATAATTTCGCTGCTTATTAAATCTTTACCTTCTTTTTGATCAATTTTCTCTTTGTTCTTCCCTCGCAGGATTGTAATTATAGTATCACGGATCTGCGGAATTCGCTTGTTAATCTCCTCAATCCCGGCTTTTTCATTTGAGCCATTGATCACTTGTAACTCCAGGGTAATATTGACTTTCAGATAATATTCCGTCCCGGTGTCAGAGGTAATATTTACGATAATCTCCGGCCCAATCGGTACCAGCGGCCCAATCTCCGCTTTTGTTGCGATTTTGCTCTGCTTTGGCTGCTGCCGGTCAAAAGCTTGGGGGGAATTTCTTAAAATTAAAATCAGAACGATCCCGGCAACAATAATCGTAATTAAAAAGGAAATTAAGCCGATTAATAATATTAGGTTGATACTCCTTTTGCCTTCGTTTTTTGATCCGGTACTATTATTCACTTCCGCCATCATCATTCACCTTATAATCATTATTAGTCTTCTTTTTAAAAGAGTCACCGGTAATTATAATATCAACCCGCCGGTTCCGAGCCCGGTTTGCCGCAGAGGTGTTGGGGACCATCGGCCGGTATTGACCGTAAGCCGCCACCGATATGTTTTCCGGTTTCACCTTAACCCTTTCAATCAGATATTTACTGACATTCACCGCCCGGATGGCGGAAAGTTCCCAATTAGAAGGGTACTGCGCGTTACTAATCGGAAGATCGCAGGAATGTCCTTCCACCCGGATGGTCAAGCCTTGATCCCGGATTACCTCTCCCACTTCATTCAGCAAAGGTAAAGCTTCATCTAAGATATCGGCCGATCCAATCAAAAAGAACAGTTTTTCTTTAAAACTGACCGTAATTTCTTTACCGTCACCACGGATCTCCACATTATTCCTGGTGGTTTCCTTACCCAAAATCCGTTGCAATTGCTGTAATATCTGATCGTAACTAGCAGCAGCCAGATTGCCCCGAATACCGGAGATTTCTACCGCTGTTCCTCCATTAAGTACTCCTATACCCCCACCCAAGGCGCTACGGAGCGAACTGACGATTTGGACATACTTTTGTTTGTCTATAGTTGAAAAAGCAAACAACATGACAAAAAAAGTTAAAACCAGAGTTACCATATCACCGTAGGTTAACATCCACAATGGTGTCCCCCGCGGTGGATCTGCCGGTTTTTTCTTGACCAATACCGCTCACCCTTTCTCTTTGGGGCTCAATTGGGTTCTCAGGTTATTACGCTGCGATACAGAGAGGAAGGCCAACAATTTTTCCTCGACGGTCCGGGGATTTTCTCCCGCTTGAATCGAAAGAATTCCTTCAATCATAATTTGTTTGATAAATTGCTCTTCACTGGAACGATTGCCCAGCTTACCGGCAATTGGTACGCAGACTAAGTTGGCCCAGACAGCACCATAAAAGGTAGTAATTAAGGCTACCGCCATACTCGGACCAATGTTATCTACATCTTGTAAACTTACTAACATCTGTACCAGACCAATTACCGTTCCAATCATGCCGAAAGCAGGGGCCAACGCCCCCCAGGCCTCAAAAAATGCTTTATTACTTTTATGCCGTTCTTCCAAAAAGTTAAGTTCAATCTCGAGAATATTCCGGACTAACTCCGGATCAGTCCCGTCAACGATTAGTTGGATACCTCGCTTCAAAAACTCATCATCGGTTTTTTGGGCTTCGTCTTCTAAAGCTAATAGCCCTTCCCGGCGGGCCTTTTTAGCAAATTCAACAATCTGGTACAATACTTGACCGACATCTGGTGGTTTATTGTGTATAAGCACCTGGAATAGCGCTTTAAATGCGGAAATAAATTCTCCAACCGAAAAGTTGACCAGCATCGCCATTAACGAACCGCCGATGGTAATAAAAACCGAGGGAAGATCGAAAAACGCTCTTAACGGCCCTCCCAGCATAATTCCGATACATACAACAATAGCTCCACATACAAGTCCAATAATGGATTCCATAGTTTTATTCTACTCCATGCTCATATTCGGGGTAAAGTTTATTACCGATTGTTTGCCGGTATTGAATGATCTTTGCCACAACCTCCGCAGTGGACTCTTTAATCACCAGGCGTCTTCCGGTTGTTAAAGTCACTACTGTATCAGGAGTCGCTTCAATTGTCTCAATTAGATGCGGATTAATCAAAATTTCTTCACCGTTAAGCCGTTTGACAGCAATCATGTTCTGCTCCTTCTTCCGAAAAATCCGTTGCTGCGGAGGTTTCCGCATTTCAGCCCGAAACCGGGTTGAAACGCAGAAACCATTCACCTAAATCGGTTTTAATTAACGTTTCAAGCTGACTAGTTCCTGTAACATCTCATCCGATGTGGTGATAATCCGGGAATTGGCTTGAAAACCGCGCTGGGTGACAATCATATCAGTAAACTCTTCGGCCAGATCGACATTGGACATTTCCAAATTACCCGGTGTAACATCCCCACGACCGTTTAGGCCGGCCGGTCCGATTTGGGGATTACCGGAGTTGGCCGAAGTCCCAAACAGTGAATTACCCATGCGTACCAAACCGGAGGCGTTAGTGAAGTTGGCAATAGCCAACTGGGCTAAAGTTTGGCTGCGACCGTTGGAGAAGACTCCGATTATCTTTCCATCATTATCAATGTTAAAACTCTGTAGCTGTCCCATCGCAAAGCCGTCCTGATAGGGCGAAGTAATCTCCGATAAGGACGAGGCAAATTGGGTCACCCCGCTAAAGTCAGGAGTAATCGTCAATGGATTGGCGCCGGACGGTGTCAGCACAATCGCAGTCCCCGGTGCTGAAACCAGTTGCCCATTGGTATCAAAGGATAATGAACCCTCTCCTAAAGAAGTACCATACTCGTCGGTAGCTTTCCAACTCCAGGTATTAACAGCGGTCTTGGTCACAGTGGTCGTAATAGTATGATCCTTTCCTTGGGAATCATAGACTTTTGTAGAGGTTATCAACGGTGTGGGAGCTTCAAAGGTCCCAGCGAATTCATACTTTCCTGTAACGGTAAAGGCTCCTCCATTAGACTCTCCTATATTCGGAGAGTTAATTTGAATCGCGTTCCCGCCATCAGGAGTAACCTCAAAGGAAGCTCCGGTAACAGCGGTAACATTACCGTTGATATCCAGTGTAATTGTCCCCGTCCCAGTACCCGCAGTAACCGTACCATTGGCAACGGAAACTTTGTAATTAAATTCATTATAATTGGCAGTCGGAGTTAAGATAAAACTTACCCGGGCATAATTACCAGCGCCATCATCAATAGTCAATTCCGGATAGGAAAGCGTACCGGTAGTCCCGGAATCCAGGTTCCCGCCGAACTCAATCATGGTAGTGGCGGAGGGCGAAATATTCTGGCCGATCGGCAGCATGATCGACTCAATCGGCGCATTAGTATTAATATTCCCGGAAGTATCAGCCATCCACCCTTGCAGTAGTAGTCCATTGGATACTGACAGGTAACCCGATGACTCCAAACTGAGACTACCGGCCCGGGTATAGTATTGTCCCACACCGTCGCTTACGACAAAAAATCCGTCACCCTGAATCGCAATATCAGTGGCTTTACCGGTGCTCTGCAAATTTCCCTGGGTATGGTTAACATCGATCGAGGCGATATTAACTCCTAAGCCGACCTGCAAGGCATTGGTACCGCCGCGACCGTCCTGAGGTGCCGAGGCGCCGCGAATATACTGGCTTAAAGCATCCTCAAAATTAGCCCGGCTGGATTTATAACCAAATGTGTTCACATTGGCAATATTGTTACCGATTACATCCATCTTAGTTTGATGGCTGCGCAAGCCGGAAACTCCGGCAAACATTGAACGCATCATAATTAATCGACCTCCTTTTAATATTAAAGTTTAGTCCTCGCTTCATTCGCTCCACGGGTTGAAGCTTCCTCAAAAAGAGGTCCAGCTTCATGATTTAACAATTACCGCACTGTCGATATTGGTAAAAACATTGTCTTTCATACTATTACCGTCCACCGCAGTGATCACAGTCCGATTTTTGATGCTAACTACCAAGGCCAACTGGTCCATCAAAATCAGAGACTCACGGGCCCCTTTGGCCTCCGCCCGGTTAACTGCATCTTTTAACAAAGCCAAATCCTTCTGACTAAAACTAATCTGTCGGGATTCCAAACGTTTCAAGGCATGAGCCGAAAATTTAACTGTGGTCTCTTCCTCCAGTTTCTCTCTGAAAATATTTTCAAAGCTTACTCCGGCACCATGCTGACCCGGAGTTTTAGTTTTCAGGCTGCCAGTTTGAAGCTTCGGGTCAATTTGAGGGAAATGAATATAAATCTTCTGTTCCATAAGACAACTCTTCTCCTCTATTCTTCCTATACTTCTTCAGCCTGAGGCGCTAATGCCCAAATATCATTCAACCCAATGGTACTGCCGTCACTGGTGGTAAGTTTGATTACGCCATCTTCAATAGTGGCATTAGTAATCTCAGTTCGTGTCAAACCGATAACACTGCCGTCCAGTCCATATTCACGTACATAAACTTCTTGCCCCACCATGCTCAAGGCTTCCTGCCACAGGCCATCCGATCCTAAAACCGTTGTCACATCAGCGGCTTTAATCAGGTTACCATCGCTTAAGGTCAAGTACATTTCACCGTTGATTTCCCGCATCGAAGTCACTCGGCCATATACTAATTCCGTTCCGTTTCTTCCGGTAATCTCCGCTTTAACATCCTTGTCAATCAGGGCCGTGGCTTGTTGAAATTGCATAGCTTCAGTAAGGTTTTGAAGTTGTTCCAGGGAAGTAAACTGCGCCATCTGGGCGATAAACTCTGTATCTTCCTTCGGGTTCAAAGGGTCTTGGTTTTGCAGCTGAACGATTAGCAGCTTCAGAAAATCATCCTTCCCTAAATTATTGCCTACAGTCTGCGTGGTAGTCGTGGTCTGTCCGGTAGCAGAAGAAATAGTTGATACTTGCATGCTCGGTTTCCTCCTTTCTTTAAAAGTCAGTCTCAGGCGATTAGATCCACCTGCGTAGCCAAGTTGATTCCGGAAAGAACCGATTTCTCTATTTGAGCTGAAACATCATTTCGGGTAAAGGGAGAATGGAAGGGACTGCGCCGCCCGTCGGCATTCGGCTGTTGGGGATCGGTGGACCCTTGATAATCCTGCCCCACTGTTACCAGAAGGTTTTCCACCTCAATGCCGTTATCTTGCAGTAATTTACGCAAGTTAACCAGATTAGTCTCAATAATCTGCTTTACCTGTTCTGATTCTGCGGTAAAGCTGGCGGTCACAATCTGGTTTTCCAAAGCAATCTTCAGTTTCAACTTTCCCAAATTCTCCGGCTGCAAACTCAGTTCCATCTCACTGCGGCCCCCTTGTACCATTATTTTCCCTTCAGTAACAATTTGGGAGAAGAGATCGTCGGGGTCAACCGCCAAAGTATCCTTCCCGTTTAAGTTTGACGGTCCTTGACTGGGATCCGCCTGTGAAAACAGGGACTCTCTATCAGTTTTGACAGCTAGCTGGATGGCTAAATCAGCACCAGCAGGGGCACTCGGCAATAGCGTCGAGGCTAACTGTTCCGGTTCAGCCTTGCCAGTCGACGGCCACCAGCTGCCATCGGTCTGAGTTTCCTTAGTTAAGTCCGGGTCGGTCTTGAGCGACTCGACAGTTTTAAACTGGTGTTGGCCAGCGGATTTCGGTTTAATCCCATCCGGCCGGTATCGAATGAATTGCGAAGCGGCTGTTTTCGGATTATCAGGGTCTTGCTCCGAAACCTGCGGATTGGGTATGGTTAGTCCTGCTACCGCTAAGGATTCTTCCGGAATACCCGGTGCCTCGCCGGTCTGCCAGATTGGCAACACCTTGTTTGCAAATGCATCCCCATTCTGGGTTTGATCCGGATCAGCTGGATTCGGCACAACGTTTCCTTGCAATCCGGTTAACGTTGGGTTGGATAAGCCTGGAGCCGCACTTTCTTCCAATACCTGTGCTGGAGTTAGCTTGACATTAGTTGATCCCAAATAGTTCCAAACATTGAACCCGGCTTGAGCCTCATCTAACTGCCTAGGGCCGGAGGAAGTTTCCCCAACCGCCTGTCGGTTAACCGGTGGTTCTGTTTCTTTTTTCATCAGGGCCAACATTGGATCTCCCGGTGTTAACTGCAGACTTTGAAAATTCGGCTGCAACCCGGTGGTAATCGCTAACTCTGCCGGAGTTAGCGCCTCTAGGTTTTGGGCAGTGACTATTTCCGGATTGACTGCCCATGGAGCGGGATCGGGTTGCCAGACCAGCTCCGGATGGAACGAATAGATTGTATCAGCAGTTAACTCTGGAGTTTCCTTTACTTCTTCGGGTTCCTCCGGCGGTGAGTCTTCACATTCATTGTTGCAAGGGGTTCGGGTCACTACAACCGTTCCTACCGCAGGCCTCTCCGAACCTACTGTCACCGCCTGTAGCGGTTGAACTTCTCGGTCTGTCCGCTCCGGAGTTGTTACGGATGTTTCTTCCCGAGCTGCATTTAAAACAGCATCAAAGTACCTTGTTACCGTTTTAGCTTGTCCTTTGGCAACTCCGGTTCTACTATTTCCGGCTCTTGTTTTCGTAACGGCCATGCTCATTGCTAAAAGCGCTTCCTGCATTACATCACCTCCCTTCATAATCTTTATAGTTTTGTTATCGGAATATCGCGGCTTTTTGATTAGTATTAAATTAAATTATTTTCTAACTTGTGTTACCAGGAGATTAACTGAAAATTGAGTCTCTTCTATCTGCGTTGCTTCAAACGGTTTTCAGTTAACCGGATTAAATATTCGGAAGGGAGTTTTTCCATTAATTTGGATACTTGATTGGCCCGTAACTGATCAAAAATTAAAAAAACAGTTTCATCAGGAAGTTTTTGAATTACTGCCGCCGCCTTTTCGGGCTTCATCGTCCCGATGGTGGCTAAGTAATTTTTTAAACCCGGATCAGCCGTAGCCGACGGCTGCTCGGTTTGGGATGACGCCGGGCGCGGGTGGTTCTGCAACCATTGTTGTTTTTGGTTTTCCAACTCAGCCCGATCCCCTTCTAACTGTGCGGCACGTTCCGCCAACCGTTTAGCTTCCGCCTTCAGCTCATTTTCACGCTTTTTAAAAAGCTGACTGCGTTTTTGTCCCAGCTCATAGTTTTCTTGAAGGTCTTCCAAGCCGGTTAAACTTTCGAAAGTTGCAAAAAGCAGATCCTCTCTTGAGACGACCCCTAGCCAGTCAAAGAGGATAATTCCTCCATACATAACGGCAATAATAATGACTACCGTTAGCACTCCCAACAAATATTTACCCATCTTTCGCTAATTACCCCCTTGAGCTTGCTTCTGACGGATAAAACGCCCGGTCCCCAACTCATCCAGAAAATTAATTTCCGCTTTCAGTACCGCCGCTTGATAAGTCTCATATGCATGTTCTTTCAGTTTATCTAGTATTTTACGTTCTTTAACGGCAACCAATAGCGCCTGTCGCGCCCGGACGGCTTCTCGCTGGCATTCTTGCAGATGCCGGAAAGCCTTTTGACGCTGCTGTTCCAACCATAACAGATACTGATGATAATCATTAGCCAGATACCGGTCAAACCCATGCTGCAAGCTCTGGCGATAATCAGTCTGCACCCGTCCTAACTCGGCTTGGCAACTTACCAGCCGAGCCCGGGCTTCATCCCGTTTCAGCTCAGCCTGTTGCAGTTGGTGCAGGCGTTCTTCTTCAACCCGGATTTTTACTTTTAAGACTGTTTCTAGTTTAAACTTAAATTTTTTCACGATCCGATGGTACCACCCATCATTGTAATAATTTGCTTTATGGTATCGGAGAAAGTACTCCGTTCATCAGTTGTCTGAGTCAAAAAGTGGTTGATTGCATCGATTTGGCGGAGGGCTTCATCGATGCGGGGGTTGCTGCCGGCGACGTAAGCGCCGATATTAATTAAATCCTGGTTATCTCGGTAGGTTGCTAACAGACTGCGTAACTTACCGGCTGCCTGAATCTGTTCCGGGGAGGCTAACTCCGGCATTAAACGACTGACACTGGCTAAGATGTCAATCGCCGGATAATGGTTCAAATGCGCTAACTGCCGTGACAGTACAATATGCCCGTCTAAAATGCTTCGGACCGCATCCGCAATGGGTTCGTTCAGATCGTCGCCTTCCACCAACACTGTATACAGCCCGGTAATACTGCCGGTAGCCGCGGTCCCGGACCGTTCCAGCAAGCGAGGGAGCATCGCAAATACCGAAGGAGTATACCCCCGGGTCGTCGGCGGCTCTCCCACAGCCAAACCTACTTCACGCTGAGCAATAGCAAAACGGGTCACTGAATCCATCATCAGCATCACATCATGGCCTTGATCCCGAAAATACTCGGCTACGGCGGTGGCTACCAACGCCCCTTTAATCCGGACCAATGCTGGTTGGTCTGAAGTAGCCACCACCACCACAGAACGGGCCAATCCTTCCGGTCCCAGGTCATGTTCGATAAAATCCCGTACTTCCCGGCCCCGCTCGCCAATCAATCCGATTACATTGACATCGGCTGCCGTATTACGGGCAATCATTCCCATTAAAGTGCTTTTCCCGACACCACTGCCGGCAAAAATCCCTATCCGCTGCCCCCGACCGCAAGTCAGTAAAGCGTCTATGGCTTTAACTCCAAAAGCCAGCGGAGTCGTAATGCGCCGCCGGGTTAACGGATTGGGAGGAGCGGCTGTGAGCGGGTAATACTCTCCGGTGGACAACGGACCTTGATCGTCCAACGGGTTTCCCAGACCGTCCAAGACCCGGCCTAATAAGGCTTCTCCCACTTCGACCTGGAGTTTCTCACCGGTTGCAACAATCTCACAACCGGGGCTGATCCCGTCCAGCTCCCCCAGAGCCATCAAGATAACTTTTCCGGATCGGAAACCGACTACTTCGGCAGAGAGCATTGGCCGGGAACCTCTGGGCTTAATCAGGCAATGTTCCCCCAGATCCACAATTGGGCCATCCGCCTCGATGGTCAATCCAATGACCTGGCTAACCTTACCGGTACTGCGGACCGAATGAAAGGTATTAAGTCTAGCCGAGTAGGGCTTAGCGCTAAAAGGGCGAAAGGCTGCACTCATTGTAACCGTTCCACCTTAATCAGTTCATTTAAGATCAATTCCAGCTGTTTCCGGAGACGGAGGTCAATATTTCCCAGTTCGGTTTCGATTAGGCAGTCGCCAATCTCCAGGGCCGAGTCGACGAGTAATTCCACAGTTTTGGGGGGAGCAAACATAGTATGTAACCGATTAACATCTAAATATTGCAAATCAGCGGGGTTTACCCGGATCTTATATTCAGTAGCCCCCGAAAACCGGGCTAAGGCACTTTTGACCATCTCCAGGCGCTTTTCGGGCCTTAACTCCAACTCTGCCTGGAGGATCTTTTCCGCAATTGCTACCGCCAGCTTTAAAATTTCCGTTTCAGAAGCTAAGATCCGTTGTTCGCTTTCTGTTTCAGCCTTGCTTAATAAAGCGCCGGCCTTGGTTAATTTACCGGCTAATTCCTGCCGGATCTCCTCCAGTCCCGCCCGGCGTCCTTCCGTTACTCCGGAGTCACGGGCTGCTGCCCGCAACTGTTCAGCTTGGTGACGGGCTTCACACAAGATTCGCTCCGCTTCCGCCTTAGCTTCTTTTAGAATGGCGGCAGCCTCAGCTTGTGCCGTTGCTTCCGGAGTTAGTGACTTTGTTTTAGAATCAGTTCCGACGTTATCTGTCAAATCGTTATTTACCGGTTGATTGTCACAGACCAAAAAATCCTCCGGATCAGGGAGTTTCACCCGGCACGGTGTTGCCTCCACCCATTGACGGCACTTCAAAACCTTAGACAATCAGATCATCCTCCTGTCCCCGGGCAATCACCAATTCTCCGGAATCTTCAAGCTGCCGGATGATATTGACAATCTTTTGCTGGGCTTCTTCTACATCGCGCAAGCGCACCGGCCCCATCACTTGCATATCTTCTAACAACATTTCGCCAGCACGTTTTGACATATTTTTCAAGATTAACGCCTTCAGCTCTTCGCTGGCAGTCTTTAAAGCCAGCCCCAAGTCTTTCATATCCACTTCACGTAGGACTCGCTGTACCGACCTATTATCTAATCCAATTATATCTTCAAAGACAAACATCCGGCTCTTAATTTGATCCGCCAATTCCGGATCGTCTTCGGCTAAAGACTCAAGTATGGTACGTTCCGTACCCCGGTCAACCTTGTTTAAAATATCCACTATGGGTTGAATCCCGCCAGCTATAGTAAAGTCATGCATCACAAAGGAGGAAAGCTTACTCTCCAACACTTGTTCAACTTCCCGGAGTACTTCCGGAGAAGTTCGGTCCATAGTAGCCACTCGGCGGGCTACTTCCACCTGTTGCGGCGGGGGTAACGCCGAAAGAATCACCGCTGCCTGTTCCGGTCGTAAGTATGATAAAACCAGCGCAATCGTTTGCGGGTGTTCATTTTGAATAAAATTCAACAATTGGCTGGGTTCAGTTTTACGGGCAAAATCAAACGGCCGGATCTGTAAAGTTGCCGTAAGTTTGCCAATGATTTCCTTGGCCTTTTGACTACCAACCGCCTTTTCCAAGATCTCTTTGGCATATTCAATACCGCCGGAAACAATGTATTCCTGCGCTCTACAAATCTGAAGAAACTCTTCGATTATGAGGTCTTTGGTTTCCGTGTCAATCCGTTTCAGGTTGGCAATTTCCAAGGTTAGTTCTTCAATTTCATCTTCACGCAAACACTTCATGATTTTAGCTGATGCTTCCGTACCCAACGAAACCATTAAGATGGCTGCTTTTTGTTTACCGGACAATTCACGTGACCGCGCCACCCAATATCACCTCAAACTTTTAATAATCCTCAGAAATCCAATTTTTCAATAAAGCCGCAACCTCATCCGGTTTTTCATTGGCAATTTTCTCAAGTGCTTGTACCCGTTCAA
>DATCLA010000019.1:0-2228 GCA_036564195.1 Bacillota bacterium | reverse complement strand
AATACCCTCCCTTTTCAAATAATAACTTTATATAAATAAAATATAAAGTTTAATTTAATTTTAACTTTTTTGTCATCAACAAACAACGGGGTAATCATGTACTTTTGTAGAATATTCTCATCTTTTTACAATAACTATTCTTATTTAATATTACATAAATTCGTTATTTCGTGATTGTAACCTTATTCAAGCCCCGCGGCCGGTCCGGATTTAACCCCTTAATCAACGCTAACTGACAGGAGAATATTTGGGCAACACAAACATTAAAAAAAGCGGAGATCGCATCGTTTTCTGTCTCCGGAATCGCAAAGGAACATGCTCCTTGTCTCAATATTTCGCATTGATTTGAAACAATCAATAATTCTGCTTGAACAGTCTGTAATTTAGCAATCATTGCTTCCACATCTTGCAAAGACGGTCCTTTGGGGGCTAAGACAATAACCGGAATCTCCTGGTCAACCATTGCAATGGGACCATGCCAAAAATCAGAAACTGCAAACGCTTTCGCCCGGACATAATTGGTCTCCTGAATCTTTAAAGCGGTTTCTAAAGCAATGGCATAGTTAATACCGCGAGCCAATACAAAACATTCATTCATAAAGCGGTAACGGATAGCTTTTTGGGCAATGTCTTCCGAGAGTTTAAAGGTTTCCGTCAATTTTCCGGGTACCTGAGCTAATTCTTGTTTAAGCCCTTCATCAGCTGCCCATTCGGCTACCAACTGCGCTAATAAGAACAGTTCTGCAGTGAATGTTTTGGTTGCCGCCACACTGATTTCCAATCCGGCATTACAACAAAGATGAAATTGGGCTTCACTGGCTAGCGGTGAATCCGGCGCATTAGTAATCGTCAGGGTAATGGCGCCCTGGGCGTTGGCATTCCTGATAACTTCCAAAGCATCGGCTGCCTTACCGGATTGCGAGATACCGATGACTAAGGCATTTTTCAGTTTTAAACTGCGTTGATAGACTGTTAAAACTGAAGATGCTGCTAATGCCACCGGAATACCCAAAATTGTTTCCATTAAATACTTCCCATAAACAGCCGCATGGTCCGAAGTACCTCGGGCCGCAATATAAACGAAATCAATATTACGGGAACGAATTGCTTTTACTACTTCCCGGATCAGCTGTAAATTTTGGAGACTTCTTGCGAGTACTTCCGGTTGTTCCCGGATCTCATCCCACATTTTAACCATCAAGACCACCTCATTCTAAAGTTTTATTATCAGTCCAAACACCGTCCCAATGTTAATCCGCCCATAATTTTTCCGGATATACACCGGCACGGATTAATTCGGCAATCGCTTTTTTGACCAAAAGTTTATCCTGTTGATAGGTTACTCCATACCATCGCTCAGACGTCGGTAATACTTTAACCCGGGCTTTACCGCCCGTTATCAAATGGCCGATGGCCTCCGGCAGATAGTATTCCGCTTTGCTCAATTCCCCTTGATTTTCCCTGAGAAAGTCGGGGAACCCGGTTTCCAGTTCAGTAAAGATGCGAGGGGTCAATCCCCAGATATTCATCGAAACAATGCTCCCTTTGGGGATTTGGACCCAGTCTGTACCGTTCTCGGTGTATCGGGCAACTTCGCCAAACTTTTCAATCCGGGTACGTTCGTGAATTTCCTGAAGATACCCCTCCGGATTTACTCTGCAGATTCCGCGGGCAACAGAACCGTTTTCAGTTAAGGTATTCTCCAGGACATAGCCGATCATCGCGTATTGCGGCCTCCCTCCCTGATCTCCGGTATTGTTAAGAAAGCTTCCCAGCATTTGAAATGCGGAAGCTCCATAGTAATCATCCGAGTTAATTGAGACAAACGGAGAATCCACAACTTTTTGACAGCTTAATACTGCATGGGCGGTACCCCAAGGTTTAACCCGTCCCGCCGGGACTGTAAAATCCGCCGGAAGATCATTGATTTTTTGATATATATAAGCTGTTTCCACCTTTTTTTCAATCTTCTTTCCAATCCGTTCCCGAAACAATTCTTGAATATTTTCATTAATTACAAAGACAACTTTATCAAATCCAGCTTTGAGGGCGTCATAAATGGAATAATCAATAATCAGTTCATTATTGGGCCCTACCGGCTCGACCTGTTTCAAACCGCCAAAGCGGCTTCCGATTCCGGCTGCCAGCACCACCAGGGTAATTTTGGCCATAGTAAACCATCTCCGTTTCTGCTAATAAATAGGCATTCATCATCTTGTCTCATAGGT
>DATCLA010000018.1:0-23581 GCA_036564195.1 Bacillota bacterium | reverse complement strand
CTTTATGACGCGGCGCGGTAATCAGCTTTACTTTACGCCGGGCCGGCGCTCCCCAAAGCAAAAAGATCACCGGGTCGGCCCTTTGATTAAGTAAGCTGATCACATGGTCGGTAAAGATCTCCCAACCTTTACCCTGATGGGATTGGGGCTGACCGCGCCTGACGGTTAGCACCGTGTTCAGTAAAAACACCCCTTGTTCGGCCCATTTCATAAGATAACCATTGTTGGGAATTTTACAGCCCATAGTATCATGTAATTCTTTATAGATATTCTGGAGCGAAGGCGGTACTGGCATGCCCGGTTTAACTGAAAACGCCATCCCGTGGGCCTGTCCTTCCCCATGATAAGGATCCTGCCCTAAGATGACTATTTTAACAGCCTCATAACTGGTCACCTTAAAAGCGCTAAACAGGTCATACATATTGGGATAAACCGTGTAGTGCGTATACTCTTCCTTTAAAAATAACCGCAGTTTCTGGTAATATGCCTTTTTAAACTCGTCTTTTAAAAGCTCATCCCAACTGTTATTGAACTTTACCATTTTCTTAAGTTCTCCCATCTCTCTTAATAACAGTGCTATTTCTAGCTAAACTTGCGGTTAACCTGCCAAACTTAGTAAATTCCCGGTTTTGGATATTTAATATTGTATTTTCGGCCATGGGTAGGAAGCTTCCTTCAATATCGGCAATCATAATCTTACCCATTGCCACTTCACTGGTAACCGCAGCAAAGACCGATGGTAGGTAATTTTAACCTACCGGCACTGCTTTATAAACTTTCTCTGTATTTAACTTACATTTTGACAATCTATATAAAAAAAGCTGTCGTTGACAGTTTCCCAAACGACCGCTTTTTTCTGTAATCTGATTAGACTTACTTACCAGCTCAACTTATCCCACAAATACTTACTTAAATCGGTTACGGAAATCCGTTCTTGCTCCATGGTGTCACGATCCCGAACCGTTACCGCCTGGTCTTCCAGGCTCTGAAAGTCAACGGTAACACAGTAAGGGGTCCCGATCTCATCCTGACGGCGATACCTTCTGCCGATGGCCTTGGAATCGTCATAGTCTACCATCCAATATTTGCACAGTTCCTTTTCAATGTTTTTGGCCATATTGACTAAGGGTTCTTTCTTAGATAACGGCAACACCGCCACTTTATACGGAGCTAAAGCCCGATGTAGTTTTAGTACCACCCGGACTTCATCCTTATCCGGTTCCTCATGATAAGCATCCAGTAAAAACGCCAGAGTACCCCGGTCAGCCCCGGCCGAAGGTTCAATAACATAAGGAATATAATGTTCATTGGTTTCCTGGTCAAAGTAGTCCATCCGCTGGCCGCTGTATTCAGCGTGCCGTTTCAGGTCAAAATCAGTCCGGTTGGCAATTCCCTCCAGTTCCGACCAGCCCATCGGGAAATAGTATTCAATATCGTAACAGCCTTTGGCATAATGGGCTAACTCGTCGGCATCATGCGCCCGTAACCGTAATCGCTCTCTGGTCAGCCCCAAATCCAGGTACCACTGAAAGCGCTGTTCAATCCACTCTTGATGAAACTGCTCGTCACTGCCGGGCTTGACGAAGTATTCGATCTCCATCTGTTCAAACTCGCGGGTCCGGAAAGTAAAGTTCCCAGGCGTAATCTCATTTCGGAACGATTTACCGATCTGGGCGATGCCAAAAGGCAATTTCATCCTGGTTGTAGTCTGGACGTTGTTAAAATTGACAAAAATGCCCTGGGCAGTTTCAGGACGCAAGTAAATTACTGAGGCATTATCCTCTACCGGACCCATAAAAGTCTTAAACATCAAATTAAACTGACGGGCTTCGGTCAATTCGCCGCCGCAGGCCGGACAACGGTCCCCTTCCAAATGATCGGCACGAAAACGCTGTTTGCAGGATTTACAGTCAACCATGGGATCGGAGAAACCAGCCACATGACCGCTGGCTTCCCAGACGCGGGGATGCATCAGAATACTGGCATCCAGTCCCACCACATCATCGCGCTCCTGAACTACCTTCCGCCACCAGGCACGTTTGACATTATTTTTCAACTCCACCCCTAACGGGCCGTAATCCCAACAACTATTGAGCCCACCATAGATTTCACTGGACTGAAAGATAAAGCCCCTCCGTTTCGCTAACGAAACGATCTTTTCCATCGTTGTTGTCGCACTAATTTCCGACATATGATCCTCCTCCAATTTATGAAAATGGTATTCAGTTTACTGATTGGTCTACGCCAAGCGCAACCGCCTCAGGTATTTCATGTTATCGTAAGAACAACGGGCTGACTGTTACCTCAAATAGAGCCGCCACCAATAACATGAACGTAATTAAACTCAAATACAAACTGGCTTCCCTTAAAAAAATCCGGAGCAACGGTTTGCGTTGCTTTGACATGTGCCGTTGCCAGATGAGCCGGTAGGGAAGAAAACCGAAACGGACTCCCAGACCGACCGCAATAAAAAAAGCCGGTAATTCCAAGATTCCATGGGGAATTAATCCCAAGTAAAACCGGGTCATACTCATGCCCTGTTGTGCTTTAACCATTACTTGGAAAACCCCGATCATTAGGCCGTTTGCCATTAATGATAAGATGGGCAGCACCGGTAAGAAGATCCCAGACAGAATGGCGGTAACCGATGCCGTAATATTATTAAACCAGATAATCATAACTTCCATCCACAGCGGCTGCCCTTTTATTAAATCAGCCAGTTGTTCAAATTTTTTAAAATAATCCTTACCAAACTTAGCGATGAGTTGCGGTTGGCTTTGTTGCAAATACCGTCCCAGAATAATTGCGAAGAAAAATGTTGCCGCCAACCATCCCAAATGCCGCCAGTCCCGCCGGATTAATTTTTTTAGCTCTTCCATACAACCTCCCCAAGTATCCAGCAAACCCATTGCTGTTTTCTTTTCAATCCCAGCTGATAAGGAACATCACATTGCGGCGCCGTACACCACCGCTTATTTTCGTTTTTCACAAAAAAAGAAACCTTACTCTGTCCTAACTCAGGGACGAGAGGTTTCCCGCGGTTCCACCCTGCTTGGCCCGTTTTCGGACCCGCTTTGGTTCAAAATGGCTCCAAAGTGCCTTCCTATTTGATCCGCACCGGTTTCCACCCTAATCCGGCTCTCTACAGCGGACTTCCATAGTACTCTTCTTTTTCATAGCCGTATATTTTATAGTCGTTTGCAGTTATTAGTGTATATTTAAATATATCAAATCCCACTTAGGCTGTCAATGGTTTAACGGCGGCACCGGATTAGATCTCTCCACCTCAACGGTACAGCGGCTAATTAAAGCGGCTACCGCTCCAATAATTGCCAATTGGGGAGCCAATAATGCTCCGACCACACCGGCAGTTACCGGTATTTCGATCAATACTTTATCATCCTGTTTAACTCGGATTCGGGTGACATTACCTTTCCGGACCACCTCTTTAATCTTGTCAACCAACTCATTGCCGCGGACCAGGATCTCCTCCTTGCGGTTACGTTCTTCCTGCTCCAAAAAGACCAAAGCATCCACCACATCCCAATTTCGCGACTCCAAGGCGTGTTTGGCTACTTCATAGTTAACATTCATCCGAGCTCGTAAAATATCAATTTTTTCAAGGTTTTCCATCTGCAACGCCTCCATCAAAATCTAACGGCATTTTTTCCATTGAGGTAATTACCGATGCCATTAGCGATAGAGTTCCCGGTTTCAGTAAAAGATATTACTGCCGGATCAGGCTAATGCAGAATCTGATCGAGAAAAACCTGAGATTTTAACGGACGGTCCAGGCGGTACTCAATAAAGCTCCGTAGAATTCTATCGAGGGTTTGTTGACTTTCCGGGGTAATTTGAAGTAGGCCCAGTTGGCGGATGTCGGTGGTCTGAAGTTGAGCTAGTTGGACCAGTTCCCGCTGTTGAATCATAATTAAATTCCCATTCGTTGCGGCGCAGTGCCGGCAGAGTACGCCGCCACCAGCAACCGAGAAGAAATTAAGGGATTCACTGCTGTGACAGTTGACGCAAGTGTCCAATTCAGGCTGGTAACCTAGGTAATTCAACAGTCGAGCTTGAAAAGCCAGATTTAACAGTTGCGGAACAGCCGTTCGCTCAAGGGTTATAAAAGCAGCCAACAAAAACCGGAACACTTCACCGGCTCCTTCTTGCTCCGGAAAAAAGCTATCCACCAAATCTACCCAATAACTGGCATAAGCCATTTTAACCAAATCTTCTCGCAGCACTGTAAAGGGATGAATCACTTCAGCCTGGCTCAGTTGTTCCAGGTTTTTACCGCTGAACAACTGCACCTGTAAATAATTAAACGGCAGGGTATTGCCGACAAACCGGCTACGTTGCCGCCGGGCTCCTTTGGCCACAGCTTCAAATTTACCATGATCCTCACTTAACAGCACCAGAATCCGATCAGCTTCCCCCAAATTCCGGGTACGCAGAATAATCACTTTCGTCTGGTAGACTGACATCGTCAATGTCTCCGCAACAAAGCAAGCAACAATGAAAGGAGCAGACTTAGGAGGACACAGGTGGTCAATGGGAAATAAAAGCTAAAGTTCTCCCGTTTGATGATGATATCTCCAGGCAGTTTGCCGATTCCCGGTATTTTACCACCCAGCCAGAACAGCCCCCCTGCCCCGATTAAAATTAGACCGATCAGCACTAACATCTTCCCGAATCCTGAAAACTCAGACATTTCCATGCCTCCATTAATCTTTCATTATCTTGTTGCACATTTGATTATCGGGATTCAGCAACATCCGCGGGTTACTTGGGACGATCTTCTTTATAATACCGTTCCTTTTCACTATAGATACACCCACAATAACCCTGCCGGTATAAACCATACTCTTTCGCCAATGCCTGACTTCTACGAAAACCGGGACGAAAATCTTCATCATGAAATTCCAGCCCATATTGGCGGGCTAGGCTATGCCCAATTTCGCATAACATTTCCCGGTTTTGATAGGGACTGATCAGCAAAGTAGTCCCAAAGGTCTGAAATCCCAATTCTTTCGCTTTGGCAGCTGTCTTCCCCAAGCGAAGTTGATAACAGAAAGCGCAGCGTTTCGTCGGATCCGGAGCAACGTGCCTCAAAAAATCTTCTATTTCATAACCTGGCTCCCGAATCACTTCCAATTGGCGCAGTCCAGCCAATTGTTGTAATCCCTCCCAGCGGCGCCGGTATTCCTGATAAGGATGGATATTGGGATTATAAAAATAGAGTGTCGGTTTAATTCCTTCCTCAGCCAGGCGTTCGGTAGTAAAACAAGAACACGGGCCACAACAGGCATGCAATAACATTGACATAAATCATCATTCTCCTTCGGTTTCAAAGAGGCCGTTCTGCTGATGCAATTTTGGGAACGGTTTTTTCAGATGTTCATAGGCCCAACGGGTTGCTACCCGTCCCCGGGGCGTCCGGTTGATGAACCCAATCTGAAGTAAATAGGGCTCGTAAACATCCTCAATGGTCTCCGACTCTTCGCCGATGGCAGCGGCAATTGTATCCAGTCCTACCGGACCACCGTCAAACTTTTCGATGATCGTCAGCAAAACAGTTCGGTCAATCCGGTCTAGCCCTAATTCGTCTACTTCTAACATTGCTAATGCTTGATCGGTAACCGCTGCAGTGATGAGCCCGCCTGCCCGAATCTGGGCAAAGTCCCGGACCCGTTTTAACAACCGGTTGGCAATCCGCGGGGTACCTCGAGAACGGCGGGCCAGCTCCATCGCGCCGGTCTGGTCAATCTCAATCTCTAAAATCCGGGCCGAACGTTCAATGATCTGTTTCAACTCCTCAGGTTCATAAAACTCCAAGCGATTAATGATCCCAAATCTGTCCCGTAACGGCGCAGTCAACGAACCGGCCCGGGTGGTCGCCCCCACCAGAGTAAACCGGGGTAAATCCACTCGGACCGAACGGGCACTAGGTCCTTTGCCAATAATGATGTCAAGGGCAAAATCCTCCATCGCCGGATAGAGAATCTCCTCGACCGAGCGGTTCAAACGGTGGACTTCATCGATGAACAATACATCGTTGGGTTCCAGATTGGTTAGGATTGCCGCCAGATCGGCCGGACGTTCGATGGCCGGTCCGGAAGTAAGCCTGATATTTACCTGCAACTCATTAGCGATAATATGTGCTAAAGAGGTCTTGCCTAAACCGGGCGGTCCGTACAACAGTACATGGTCCAGAGCCTCGCGGCGGTTGCGGGCCGCCGCGATAAAGAGTTCCATATTCTCCTTGACCCGTTTTTGTCCGATATACTCGGCAAAAGAGTGCGGCCGCAGATTATATTCATTATCAAAGTCAAGCGCCAGTTTGGAGGTACTGATAATCCGTTCATCCATTTCCATCTTAATTAAATCACTTTCTTAAATTTTGTAAAGCCCGCCGTACCATCTCCGGAGTAGTCAGGTCCGGTTCCGTCGCAACGATCGTTGAAACTACGGCTACTGCTTCTTTTTGCGAATAGCCCAAAGTGACCAGAGCATCAACAGCATCGGTAAAGGCGCTGTTGGCCGCAGCGTTACTAACTTTAGCCTTGGCGGAGATGCTGACTAACTTTCCTTTGAGTTCGAGGATAATTCGTTGGGCGGTCTTCAACCCTATTCCGGAAACGCTGGTCAGAGCGCGATGGTCTTCTTGTTCCACCGCCTCCAGGAATTTGGTCGCGCCCAGAGTTCCCAGGATTGCCAGACCGGTTTTGGGCCCGATTCCCGAAACACTAATTATTTTTTCGAAGATCGCCTTATCCTCCGGATTCAAAAAACCAAATAAAAATGCTCCGTCTTCCCGTAAATGAAAATGAGTATAAACCTTCACTACACCGTGCTCATGACTTAAGGCTTCCAAAGCCGGTAATGGCATCAGGACTCGATAGCCCACGCCGTTAACATCAAGAATACAACTTTCGCCGCTGACACTGTCGACTTTTCCGGTTAAAACTGCGATCATTTTAGTTCTCCTTAATAATTACTTTACTGTACCGTATCGTACTGTGTAAAGTACTAGATGCCCTTTTTTAACACTGTTAACTTTCGGGAGTGGGCGTGGCAGATAGCAATTGCCAGGGCATCGGCAGCATCGTCTGGTTTGGGAAGTTCGGCCAGGCCCAGCAGCAACTTGACCATCTCCTGAATCTGATGTTTATCCGCCCGGCCATAACCCACCACTCCTTGTTTGACTTGTAAAGGGGTATACTCAAAAATTTCTACCCCCGCGGAGGCCGCCGCCAACAAGATTACCCCTCGGGCCTGACCCACCGCTAACGCAGTCCGGGTGTTTTTGTTAAAAAAGAGCTCCTCAACAGCTACGGCATCCGGCTGGTACTCACCAAGCAGGGTTTCCAGACTTCGGTAGAGCTTCAAAAGCCGCGTGGCCGTCGGCAGACCGGACTCAGTCCGAACGCTCCCGTAACCAACGGATTTCAAACGGTTTCCCTCTTGCGCTACCAGCCCATATCCCATAATCGCGGTTCCCGGGTCAATCCCTAAAATCAACATGACGCGCTCCCTCCACTTTGTTTCAATTCGCCTTTTTGTTCGCTAACTCCTGCGTAAATCAGAGAAAACCGGCGAATAATAGTTCGGGAAAAAGCAGCGTAATCTTGATGCTTACTCGCTCCGGCTAGAAATTTCGAGCTTTAAAGACTTAACTGAGCACTACTTCGCGGATCGGGACCGCTTCGATTGCTTCAAACGCAGCAATTTCGGCTTCCATTACCTCAACCCGAGCTGCCATAGTCGTATAGTTTCTGATATATGCTCCTTTTTTTAAAGGTGAAATATAGATTTCGATCCCTTTTTTCAAAATTGCAGTTTCCAATGGGGACAGACCGATAATCCAAGGCATACCGTTGCAGAAATTATCATGAATCAGCTCACCGTCAATAAAGGCATACCCGATATCTCTGGTATAGTTAATCTTTAAAAGCAGTTGCTTGACTCCGGCAAAGACATCCCGGGTGAAGTTAATTTTAGCCTTATTGGATCGGGGTTTTTCTACCTGGAGCACTGCCTTAGGAACAGGTAGTTCAATGAGGTACTCGGTAAAAATACCATTGACCCTTTGGGTAACGATCTGTCCCCCCAGAACCGTAGGCATCTGCCCGGCTTGCAGTACAATGGTCTCTTCCTCCAGTTGCAAACAGATGGTTAAATCCTGCTGGTCTTCCATTTCCAGAAGGTCTTGATAATTATTGAGAAATAAATAACCCGAATTTTGTTTTGCCCGGACCGCATAACGCAGTGTCCTGGTATCATAGGGATCCATCTTTCGGGTATCGCCGGGGAGAAAAGTTTGCATTGGGCAGAAAGTCTCCGCAGAAGTGCTATAAAAGTAATGTAACAATTTAAGCCTGTGGTAATGCTCGCGCAATTGGCCGAACTCACCGATAGCCGCCTGAAAATCATAAGAGATCTTGGGTACCGCGTGTTTGTTGCTTCATCTTGATAATTTCATCTTCCCAAAAGCGCTGGTCTAAGCGGCTGAAATGCAACTCACCACTAATGCCGAAGAATGGTTTGCCGTCTTGTTCCAGATAATAGTTATTGACCCCCAGTCGCTTCCCGACAGGATTAGTTCCGCCCATCCGCAAGTGTTCTGCAAAAATCGGCTTATTGCTGTTTTTAACTGTTATCGAATAACAGCCCATTTCCATCCCTCCAGGTTAAAGGCTGATGCAGAAAATGACCGTTTCCGGTCATTTTCCATTAAAACCTAAATTGAAACCTCAAAGCTACTACCGTTCCTAATCTACTGGACGGAATCAAGAAATTCTTTGGTCTGCTTCTTCAAATCCGCCAGGACCTTTTGGGCTCCGGCAGCATCCATCTTCTGTTTCAAAGTCGCGAAGGCTTGGTCCACATCTTTAACCGCACCAATCATAATCGGGTTAAAGTACTGAATCAAAACTTGATTCAAGTTAGCAGCTTCAGTCTTAAAGGCATCAGTATTCGGGGCAAAGGCGGCAAAGGGATTCGACTTCAGCCATTGCTTCAGGTTCTCCCGGACTTCCAGATATTGATCGCTCCAGGAAGCCAACGGCTTAAATTGATCTTTATTGGTAAACCAAAAACCAGCTGCATCCGGCGGATAAGTGTTTTTCTCCGCAGTTACTCCTTCCGGTAAATCAATTTTGCCGTCTTTGATGACATAGTTTTTGCCTTCGATTCCGTAATAGACTAGATAATTATAGGAAGGATCCTCCATAATCAGATCCAGGGCCATTAGGGCTCGTTCCGGATTCTTGGTCCGGGCGGCAATCGCTACCCCATTATTAATATAGGGATCTGCCGGATAATGGCCGTTAGCGGACAGTTGCGGGATAACTTCAATTTCCCATCCTTTAGCTTTAGCATTGGCAATGTTGCTTTGGATATCTTGAGTGTTGCCAAACCCGACCGCTGATTTTCCTTGATCGAAAGCATCTTTACTCCGTACTTTGTTGGCAAACACATCTTTGTTAAAGTAACCTTTTGTGTACCATGATTTCATGATATTAGCTGCCTTTTTAAAGGTTGATAATACCGGTTCTTCTGTCAAAAGATAAAGCTCCGGCCTAGCGGCTTCAAAATCGTAATTAATACCGGAACCTCCGGAAGTAGTTACCAGGATATCGTTCCAGCCCGGTCCGAGATTGGTATATAAAAAGCCAAAGGGTTTATTCATATCATAAGTAGAATCCAGATACATCGGGTACATCCCGGGTTCGTTCTTCTTAATCGCTGCCAGATAAGGTTCAATCTCGGTAAACTTAGTAATTGGCGGCAGATTGTATTTTTTCCGTAAGTCACCCCGGATAATAGCGCACCCTGCCTTACGGTCCGGCGTCGAGGTAGGAATCATATATACTTTACCGTCAATCCGTGCTTCTTTCCAGGCAATCGGATTGGTAGCCGCATAATGCTTCGGCATATAGCGTTTCAACATCTCTTCAGTAATTTCCAAAAAGGCGCCCTTAGCCGCTTCCTGAGCGTAAAAACACCAGTTGGCAGTATAAATTAGGTCTACATCTTCACCGGCTGCCAAGACTAACGGGTATTTGGATTGCATATCACCCCAGCCGATATAGTTAAATTCAATCGTTGCATTGAGATCCTTTTTCAACTTCCGGTTCAACTCCGCCACTACTTCCGGCATACCTGCCGGGGCTGAACCCATGAGATAAAAGTTGAGTTTTACCGGTTTTGAGGTATCGGCGGGCAAAGCACCTGAATCTTTTACCAACTTCTGCTGGAACCCAAAATACCCTACGGTAACTAGCACCAAAACTACAACCGACAACCAAATAATCCAAGTTTTCTTCATTATTCTAACCTCCGTTTCTTTTTTTAATAAATTCATTTAAGGTCTCACCTTAAAAAAGCCTCCATGGCCTCGTGAGGTCTTCCGTTACTCTCCCCAGCACCTTTGCCGGTAAGCGTCTCCAATCGGCCAATCCCCATAACACTGCGGTTCCCAGTAAAAGACCCCCAGGCCTTTCCCATCCGGAAGTAAAACGACTTTATTCATAAGATCGGTTTATAAAGCCTTACAATCTGATGACTGCCGATAATCCATTCCGACTTCACAGATGATTACCGGTTTGTTGTTATACCGAATATCAGGTCGTACCGTCCCCTGCTGTATACCAAGAATACCAGGGTGTAAATAACATTATTCAAATTTTTGATGGTCTGATAGGTATAAACTCGATAGTCTTGATCTTTTTCATGGATCAATTGATATTGACCCGAATTGGGCAAACCGGTTTCCCGCTTGACAGCATCAGCGTCTTTTACAGAATGAATCTGCCACCTCCTTACACTTTTGGAATCCTTCTTCAAAACCTGAATTCTCTATTATGTCCGAATTACCGTTTTTAGAGTCAGGCATCGCAAACAAGACTGAGTTCAAACAGAGAAATATCCATCCGGTCAAAATCAGTGATTACTGCTTATAACTCAGCAACGCAATACCATTTCTCCATCTTCTCCCGCCCATCATCCTTTGATCGAACCAAGGGTAATACCACTGACAAAATACTTTTGGACAAAGGGATAGACTAACACCACCGGGCCAGTGGCAATGACCGTCATCGCCAGTTTTAACGATTCCTTCGGCAAATTAAAAACCGCAATATTGTTGATGAAGTTTGAGGCAATGTTAGTACTGGAAAGAATTTGATAGAGGACATACTGTAAAGGCCATAAACTCTCACGTTCCACAAACATCATCGGCGTCCACCAGTCATTCCAATAACCTAAAGCCGTAAAGAGACCGATGGAAGCCAGGGCCGGTTTGAAAAGGGGTAAAACTACCCGCAGATAAATTCCAAAGTCATTGGCTCCGTCAATCTTAGCTGCTTCAATCAGTTCTTCCGGAATCGAACCGCGTAAGAAGTTGCGCAGGATTAGGATGTTTACAACATTAAACATTGGAATCAGCAACAGTACCTGAAACGTATTTCTAAGGTGCAAGTATTGCGTAACAACGATGTAAAAAGAGGCCAGCCCGCCATTGAACAAGGTAGTGAAATAAAGAAAGAAAGCTAACTGATTCCGATATTTAACATCTTTACGGAACAGTACATAAGCAGCCAGAGAGGAGAGAAACAATGAGACGGTAGTCCCGGTAACCGTCAGTAAGACCGTCACTCCATAGGAACGGATTATCCGCCAGGGGTTAAGAAAGACCAACTCATACGCATCTTTGGAAAATTCGCGGGGAAATAAGGTATAACCGTGGTTAATAATTGACTGTTCCGAAGCAAATGAATTTAATAAAAGGATAATAAACGGTATAATGGCAGCCACTCCCATCAGACCCACGACCAGATAGGCAATTAGTTTCAGTAAGATCTGATCCGCGGTGGAACGATACTTCTGGGAACTTCGTCTCGGTACATGGTTCTCGAATCGATTCATAAACAACCGCCCTTTCACTTACACCGGTTATGCCAGATTGGGAACTGACTGTTTTTAAAACAAAGCATAATCCGGATCTATTTTTCTGATAACACTATTGACAAGCAAAATCACAGTAAAACATAAGATCGATTGGTAAAAACCGGCTGCTGAAGCCATGCCAAAATCCTGGGTCCCCATTAAAGAGCGAAACACCAAGGTATCAATAATATCAGTGGCATCCATTAACATACTGTTATTACCAATTAACTGGTAAAACATATCAAATTCACCCCTAAGGATCCGCCCCAGCCCCAGTAAAACCAGGATAATCATGGTTGGTTTCAACATCGGCAAAGTAATATACCAAATCTTTTGAAAGGCGTTTACTCCGTCGATACTGGCTGCCTCATAACATTCCTGGTCACTTCCCATAATCGCCGCCAGGTATAAAATACTCCCAAAACCGACCCATTTCCAAACATAAAGAATGGGGAGGATTATGTACCAATAACGCGGGTTTGTATAAACATCCAGCGGTTGCCGCCCCAATGCTTTAAGTAAAGTATTTACAAATCCGAAATCAAAGTTGAAAAAATTATAGACAAAGGCAGCTACTACTACCCAGGAAATGAAATAGGGCAAAAACAGAAATGATTGGAATACCTTTTTAAAAAAACTGCTCCGAATCTCTGCAATTAAAACTGCGACGGACACGGAAAAGAAAGTATATAAGGCTAAGAAAAGTAAGTTAAAAAGGATTGTTGTTTTGGTTACCATCCATAATTTCCCTGAACTCCATAGGTATTCAAAGTTTTTCAAACCGTTCCAAGGACTGAAAAACAACCCGTCCCGGTAATTGAAATCTTTAAATGCGACTACAATTCCGGACATCGGCAAATAAGCAAAGATTAGGTAATAGATGGCTACCGGAAGAAATAATAAATATAATACTTTGTTTTTAGACAACTCATGCCAAAAACCGTTTTTTTCAGGGTTTTTCAACTGTCCCACCTCCAAAAGGGGTATTATACTGAGCATCAGCTGTCTTTATTGTAGTCCACCACCTTGGAAGGATAAATGGGTTAATCTTATGAAGATCTTGGTTTTCTTAGCAAAATATGGCGAGTATTGAAAATAAATCAGATTTTCCTGTTTAATAACAGTCCGGGAGTTAATCTTTGAATACCGCAATGCTGGCAACCAGCTTGTCTGCAATCTTGGTGTATTCTTGGGCCAGCCGGTTGACTTGTTCGGCAATTGAGGCCTGTTCTTCCGCAGCTGCAGTAACCTCTTGGGACGAAGCTGCAGTTTCTTCGGAAACAGCGCTGATATTGGAGATAAAGGCCAAAGTCGCGTCTTTGACTTTATTCATCTGCTGGATATATTCGTTAACATCAGCGATCTTCAAAACAATGGTATTCATTGCTTCTGTGATTAGGTCAAAGGATCCTTGGGTTTTTTGGACCGCCATTAATTGTTCGGCGACAATAGTATGGGCCTGTTTGGCGGTTTGGTTTGAAACCTTGGTCTTATCTTGAATCCGTTTCAAAATTGTTTCAATCATCTGGGCGGCATTTTGAGACTGAGCTGCCAATTTGTTTACTTCTTCAGCAACCACCGCAAAACCCGTGCCATGCTCCCCGGCCCGGGCCGCTTCAATCGCTGCGTTTAAAGACAGAAGATTAGTTTGTTCGGCAATATGGGCAATAACTTCGGTGATTTTACGGATTTCTCCGGCACTGGTATACAATTCACGCAAGTCATTGGAGAAGGTGTTGGTGATTTGGTCGCTTTGATTGGCTTTCATAATCAACTGGTCAATTACTGCCTTAGAATCTGAACTCAATTTGATCGTCTCCCGGCTGGCTGTTTCCATCTCATTGGATTTCTGCGCAACAGTTTCAATCTGCCGGGCCAAATCCGCCATTTGTCGGGCGGCTTTTTCTGTTTCTACAGTTTGTTCAGCCGTTCCTTTACTAATCTCTTGGGTAACAGTAGAAATTGCTTCGGCAGTCCGAGCGGAATGATTAGAATCGCTCTCCAGAATCTGGCTGTTGTTGAGAACTTCGGTAACTACCTCCTTCGTATGGGTAATTACTTTTCTAATCTTGAACAACATCATGTTAAAACTGGCACCCAACTGTCCAAACTCGTCTTTGGTGGGGATATCAACCCGCGCTGCTAAGTTTCCGTCCTCTGCCTGTTTCATCGCAACCATCACTTGGTTTAAAGGATTGGAAATACTCAAAGCGAAAAACCATGATACATAAATGACCACAATACCAATGATAATTCCCAACATTAAAGCCAGCCAACTAAGGGCAGCGGTCTCCTTATACAGAAAGGAAAAAGGAGCGATTTCTAAAAGGAAGAGTTCACTGCTTTCTAAGGCAGTAGCGGTGACCATTACCATTCGACCGTCAATTTTGGCGGAAAAACGGTTCCGGTGATTGGCAGAGGCAGTCACCGACTCCATTATCCCTGGTTTACCGGCTAGGTCGTTAAAAGCTTTTCCCAGTTCTTTCGCAAACGGGGAGATGGCAATGGCTCCTGTTTTGGTGACCCCAATTGTATAAGGCTCCGTCTTCAGCCGGTCCTCGGAAAAGTCAGGGTCATTATAGATGGTAAAGTTGATCAGCTTGTTTAAACCGTCTGGGTTTAAGAAAATAACGCAAACCCCTAGAAAGCTGCCGTTAAAAGTGTGGTAAACCGGCGCCGCTAAAAAATACTTTTGGTTGTAATAAATCCAAGTCCTGGCTTTATTTTTAATAATTGCCGCATACTCCTGGGTCTTTTTAAAACTCTTTACAGTTGAATCATCATCGGAACCGGCATTAACCATTATTTGCGAGTTGGCTGCCGGATAATAGGCTATCCCCAGAAAAGTTTTATCCAAGGAAAAAGTTGACTGGAAAATATTTTCTAGTTTTTGGGCTTCGGCCATATGGACTTCATAAGTCCCGGGTTGATTGAGTGACTCTAATAATTGACTGAACTCCCGGTTGGTACCAAGTTGTACTGTAAAATCTAGATATTTTTGTAACACCAATTCCAAATTATTCTTAGTTTGCATCAGTTCTTTGTGAGAATAAACCACCATTTTATTGGAGATTGCATTTTTGGCTATTGAATATGAGAGAAACCCCATCAAGGCAATAGGTACAATGGAAATTAACAAAAAAACTAGGATCAGCCGATTCCGGACGGGAATATGACTCAAAGCAGCCATCCATTTGGAGACCATTGGCTTTTGATCCGGACGAAACTGTAATTTATTGTTTGACTGATTAGATTTCATCACATTTCCTCCCCAATTTAATTATTGCTCCATTAATAAAGAAGCATGACCAAAGTAAGATTGTCGCCCCTCCGGCTTAGATCCCAAGCTTAGAAACAACTTGTCAAAGAAAATAACATATATTAAAATAAATTTAGCCTTTCCATTACATTATTGTAATATTTTACAATATACACAATATGGTAAAATTACGATTCTCTTGGTAATCTTATTGTCACCACTTAAAAACCGTAATTTAATTCTGGTTGAGGTGAATCAGATGTATCAGTTAATTATTGCTGATGATGAAAGAACCACCCGGGACAGTCTGCGGGAGTTGATTCCCTGGAGTGAACTTGGCATCAGTCAGGTAGGCACTGCCAGAAATGGGTTCGAAGCTCTCGAAATTAGCAAAAATCTCCGGCCGGATATTCTCTTGACCGATATCCGCATGCCGAAATTGGACGGGCTTGAACTGGCAAAACAAATCCGAGCGCAGTACCCGGAATGTAAAATTTTATTTTTAACCGGCTATGCCGATAAAAACTATCTTAAAACCGCGATTCACCTGAAAGCAGCCGGTTATCTAGAAAAACCGCTCAATCTCGAAGAGCTTAAGGCAGTAATCCGCGAGACCGTAGCTTTATGTGACCAAGAGTTACAGAAAAAGCAAGCGCTAATCCGCTTAAAAAATAAGCTCAACGACAGTGCTCCTTTAATCCGACAGGCAGTTACTTTAGAATTAGTTAGCGGCAATACCAACCTCACTGAATTAACAGATAAATATGGCCATATCTGTCTGCCATTCTTAGAGCACTCTTGTTATACTGTTGTTTGCATTGTCTTTAATTGGAATGCTACTGCAAAACCACTTAAAAATAATCATTTGAATCATTACCGTCAAGCATTATTAACCGCATTGTCGACCGACTACATTGCCAGTCCGGATCAGTTTTGCGCCGGTTTTGACTCCTTCGGTAATCTGGTTCTGATTTGGCGCGGGCAAATTGCTGCCACCTTAACCGATTCTACCGCCACGCTTAAATCGATGTTATCTAAAATCACCTTACTTACTAAGAATAATTGCCGTTGTGCTGCCGGAGTCAGTGGTGTCGCTAACGGGCCCGATCAAATCCCCAATTCTTATCGGAAAGCGCTTTTAGCAGCTACGCTTCAATTTTACTCTGACACCCAACCGGTTTTTTATCAATCCGACCTCTCCTCCAGTTCAGCTATTAATGTTGACAAGGAGCTTTTTATTAACTTTAAGGAGTGTTTGCAAACAGACAACTTTAATATGGCCCAAGCTTTGTTGGAGAATATAACCGCCCAAGCCCAACTCTGCCGGGATTGTAATCTTAACCGGGTCAAAAATGTATATTTCCATTTATTGCTGGCAGTTTATGAAGTCGCCTTAGAGCGGGGCTTAATTGACCCGTTTAAGGAACGGGAAGAAACCTATATCTGGAAGGAGATCTTAACTAAAAGAAGTCTCGAAGAACTCTCCGGTTACGTTAAATCCAGTATTGGTACTATCTACAACCAGCTGGTTGAGTCCGGTGCAATCAGCCGAAAAGTTCAAGAAATTATCCGTTACATCCGCCATAATTATGCGGACAAAACCCTTTCGATCCAGAGCATCAGCGCCCATGTGTATCTGAGTCCCACCTATCTTTGTGCTTTTTTTAAAAAATCCACCGGGAAAACACTGAATGAATTTATTACCGAAATCCGCCTGGCCAAGGCTAAGGAACTGTTACGAGACGTCAGGTTAAAATTGTACCAAATTGCTGCCAAGGTTGGTTTTACCGATGTCAACTACTTTTCCACCTTGTTCAAACGGCGGGTGGGATGCACTCCTTCGGAATTTCGGGAGAAATATTACCGATGATCAAAAGATTGTGGTACTGGTTTAATAATTTAAGTATTAAATATAAGTTACTCAGCTCTTATCTGTTTTTAATCGTAATCCCTCTGGGCCTTTTTTTGCTGGTGAATACGGTTATTACCTCTAATGAAACCGAACGACAGGCATTGTCCACCGCCCGCCGCCTGCTGAGCCAGACCAAATCTTTTCTGGAACTTAAAACCGCAACGGTACGGAATACCTTAAATAATATCGCCCTTAATGATACGGTAAAGGAGATCGTTTCCCGCCACCCCCAAGTCTATCGCCGGGATATCGGTCTCTGGAGCGTTGACGCTACCAGACTCAACCGGGTTTTTTTGACTTACAAAAGCAACACCGCTATTGCCAATATTCAGCTGTATATGAAATCAGGGCTAGCTTTGGTCTTTCAGAATGAGGATTTTAAAGATTTAAATCAGGTAAAGGTAACTACTGCGCCCTGGTATCAACAGTTGCTTTCTGGAGCGGATTTGCTCCGGTGGTACCCCAAAGAGTATTTCTCTTCCTCCAACGGTGAAAAATATCTTTATGCCTTACGTAAGATCAGTAGCGAACAAGACCTCATGGAAAGTATCGGAGTGATCAAAGCCGACGTCCCGCTCCAGGATTTTCAAAGCATTCTGGATCAGGCGGTATATACTAAAGCTACCGCAACACTGCTCGTCAATGAAAACCTAGAAATAATCTGCACTTCCACAGGCAGCCGTTATCAGACTTCCCAGTCAATCGCCCCCATCTTAGCCGGACTGAAAACCAAGGTTTTTGAGGGCAGCTACTGGCAGAAGATGAACCTCCGCAATGAAAAACTACTGGTAGGACTGGACAACATCACCAAATCGGACTGGATTTTGTTAATGGTCATCCCCTACCGCGATATCTTAGCGCTTAGTGTCCAATCTAACCAACGGATGTTGCTGATCTTTATCTTAATTACTCTGGCAACGATCCCTTTGGCATTTTTGATCGCTGCTTCAGCAACCCATCGCCTGCAAAGCCTAACTCTGCAAATCCGGAATGTCGAAACCGGCAAAAATGCTGTAACTGTCCCGACGAAAGGTAATGACGAAATCGATGTCTTAACCCGGAACTTTAATAACATGTTAATGCGAATCACCGCCTTAATGGAGGAGAAATATCGCTTAGGTCAAGAGATTAAAAGTCTGGAATTAAAAGCGTTACAAGCCCAGATTAATCCCCATTTTTTATACAATACCCTTGACCTGATTAACTGGATGGCGGTCCGGACCAAGACTCCGGAAATCAGCCGTGTGGTTGAAGCTTTATCCCAGTTTTATCGTCTCAGTCTGAACAAAGGTGAGGATACTGTTACCATTGCCAGTGAATTAAAACAGGTTCAGGCTTATGTGAAAATCCAAAATATGCGTTTTAACAATTGTATCCGGCTTTCAATCACTGTCCCGCCGGAAATCCAAGCCTGTAAAATACTTAAACTAATCCTCCAGCCTTTGGTGGAAAACTCGATCCAACACGGAATTTTAGAAAAAGACCAAGAAACCGGGACTATTCAGATTCAGGGGTCCATTGAAGCCGGTACTATCCGGCTTGCGGTTATTGACGACGGGGTCGGAATGACCCCGGAACAAACTGCCCGGATCTTGACAGAGGGAGGCGGTAGTGGACCCAATGGCTATGGGGTTAAAAATATTCATGAACGCCTTAAATTAAATTATGGAGAAGCATACGGCCTAAGTTATCAAAGTAAACCTGGAAAAGGCACCCGGGCAATAATTACTATTCCCGCACCAAAATAGGTTGTAAGCGCTGAAGTGTCAGGTTCTATCGTTATTATTAATACCATATTTTATGAAGAGGCCCTTGGTCTCAGTTAGCAACCTATTTTATTAAAGGGAGATTAGCCATG
Organism: Bacillota bacterium; assembly: GCA_036564195.1. Taxonomy (GTDB): domain Bacteria; phylum Bacillota; class UBA4882; order UBA8346; family UBA8346; genus DATCLA01. The sequence continues at coordinate 4,603 of DATCLA010000018.1, read as the reverse complement.
CCCAATTTAATTCGCATTCTTTCAATCGACGGCGGCGGGATTCGAGGGTTAATTCCTGCCCAAATTTTGGTAAAATTGGAACAACTACTGCAGTCTAAAACTAACAATCGCTCCGCCCGGATTGCCGATTACTTTGATTTAATCGCTGGTACCAGTACTGGAGGGATTTTAACCTGTCTCTACCTCTCCCCAGACCCTAAAAAACCCTCCCGTAACCAACGGCCAGCTTTTTCCGCCCTAGATGCGGTAAACTTCTACCTTCAAAGCGGGCCTCAGGTTTTCAAGCGTTCCCTGATCCGTCAAATCTACTCCATTGGGAGCTTGATCAGAACGAAATATTCAACTACTCCCTTAAAACAATCGCTGACTGAAGTTTTTGGGAATTTACGCCTCAGTCAGCTCCTCAAACCTTGTTTAATTACTGCCTATAATATTGAAAAACGTTATGCTCACTTTTTTACCAAGCATGATGCCACCTTTAATCCGGAGTATGATTTTTCAGTCATAGATGTTGCCATAGCCACCGCAGCAGCTCCAACCTATTTCCAAGTTGCCGGAGTCCGGTCGGTAACCGGTAAATTCTATCCGTTAATTGACGGCGGCGTCTTCGCCAACAACCCGGCGCTTTGCGCTTTTACTGAAGTCTACCGGACTTTTCGTAACTCCCCTTCAGCCCGGGAGATGGTGATCTTATCTTTGGGTACCGGTGAAGATGATCAAGCCCTCAATTACCGGCAGGCTAAAAATTGGGGCAAAATCCAATGGTCAGTCCCTCTTTTTAACGTGTTGCTCTCCAGTAACCCGGAGACGGTTGACTATGAATTAAAAACCATTTTCCGCTCGGTAAACCGTTCCGGTTTCTATATTCGGATTAACCCCCGCCTGCCGAACCGGATGACCAACATCGATAACGCCTCAGACAAAAATATGCACTCTCTGATAAGGTTAGGAAAGCAAACCGCCGAAAAATTCGAGCTCCAATTAAGCAGCCTGGCTGACCTGCTGATCGCCAATTACAATAACCAGGAATCTTTACTGAAAGCCAGGTAGAATTAGTATTTAGTCATCCGGCTGTATTATTAGCGAGGTTTTCCAGCTCACTCTGAAGGTCATAGCATAATAACCGTCTTAGCTATCTCCAAGTACCGCTGCGATCAAAAACCGCAGTTTTTTACGGGTCGGCGCTTCATCGTCAATAAGCATTATTTTTATACTTCAGCAGCTCTTCTTCAACCCGTAGGGGGATTTGCAGATGGACCAAGATCCTCTGACGACTGGTAGATATTTTTAGACCATATTCCAAACCATAAATATTTTGCAAGCGCTTATGCACGTTGCTTTGGTAAAAGTTAAATCATTCCATACTTATCCCTCAAATACTTTAGCTCTCTATTCTTTCTTACAAACAAAGTTGTCAGCTTTTCCTGCTTAACCGGTCAGGCTGATGTAATGGGCAATATTCTCTTTAACCGCTTTTTCCATAATATTCATTAGTTCAACAAAATCAATCTCTGGATTTCTTTGAAGAGCTTGCGCTAATGCTTCCCGACTCGAAACAGCAGTATCGGTCTAGATATTTAATTTATTAATACCGCAAGCGACCGCCTTTCGGATATTGCTGTCTCCTGAGTTTGAGCCGCCATGAAGTACTAATGGCATTGTAAGACGTTCCTGCAATAAAACTAACCGCTCAAAATCCAACTTTGGTTCAAAGCCAACAGGATATTTGCTGTGAGCTGTACCTACTGCTACCGCCAAAGCGTCAATACCGGTCTGCGCGACGAAACTAGGCGTCGTCAGGGTTAGTATACAAGTCAGCATGAAGAGGAAGAAGAAGACAATCTGATATTTGCAGGGGATATTCAAATTGACACTGCAGCTCACCTTGTTAAGGTCGCCAATAATGTTATTGATTTGACACTGACTGAGTTTAACATTTTAAAATTACTTGTAAACAATGTGGGGAATGTCGTCACCCGGGAGCAATTGATCGATTACTTATGTACGGATGATCCTATCGAACCTAGCACACTTAATGTGCATATCTTAAAACTTCGCCGTAAAATTGGCGATTTTCGCATTGAAACCGTGCGCGGGGTTGGGTATCGATTAAAGTATTAAAATAGATTTATTATGGAAAGGACTCCAAAGCCCTGAAAAGCAAAACAATTATGAAAACAATCAAATTCTATGTTTGTTTGGCAGTTGCCGCAAGTGCTCTTTTGGCAATATTATTCAATATTCCCAAAACAATGTATCGGGAAGAACATCTCCGCCAGGCTTTAAAATTAACCGATATTATCAGGACTTATATTCAAAAAAACTATGTTTCCATTGACCTGCTGGTCGACCAAATATCCGACTTGCCCATTCTACCCGACTACCGTATTTCCATTTTGGCTGAAGATGGGACTATACTTTGTGACTCGGAGCGAACCGACACCGCTTTATCTTCTTTCATCTATAACCAGGAAGTGCTTGAAGCCAAGCAAGGATTTACTGCTTCTTCCATAAGCAACATCCAAGGAAAAACAATTCTTAGCACCGCATCTGCTCCTTTTAGATTAGGTAAGAAAGTCATCATGATTCACTTGGAAATTCCGCTTAACCAGTGGAAGGCCCTTAATCACATTCAGATGATCGGATGGCTTATGTATACCCTCTTCATACTGGCTTGTCTTCTTCCCGCCATGCTTTCCAATATCAAACCGGAACCTAGCATTCCTGCAAAAGATTCTTCTGGTTTAACTGAAAATTTTAAAACGGGACACTTCGCCAACGAACGAATAAGCCTTTTTAGTACCTTGTTCACAGGCTTGCCGGAAGGTATGGTTTTATTTGATTTATCAGGAAGAATTCAGATGATTAATCCACAAGCGAAACAGATGATTGGAGTTGAGAATGATGTATTTTTTAAAGATATTGGGAATGCTTCTTTATTTACTTCAACCTTTAACATGTTAGTTCAAGAAGTTAAGCAAACTATTGAAAGCAAAACCAGTACCAAATTTAATATGGAGACTGAATCGGGAAAGATCTTTGAAATTAGCGTTTCAGCGATTAGAAATAAATATCAGCCTTTTGAAATATGTGGCGTGTTAGCCCTTTTAAGAGATGTTACGGATTTTAAGCACATGGAGCAGCAACAAAACGAATTCGTGTCAAATGTTTCCCATGAATTAAGAACACCACTAACTTTAATTAGTGGCTTTGTAGAAACATTGCAAGAATGGGAATCTATTTCCAGGGAAGACCGTTCTGAGGCCTTAAAAATCATCAGTATCGAAACTGAAAGGCTGAAGCGACTAATCTCGCAGTTGTTGAAGCTCTCGCGTATCGATAATCGGGTTAACACCACCAGTGGAATAAAGTTCAATGCCATACCGGTTATCGCAGCTTCTCTCCACTCATTACACCTGATGGCCGAAAAGAAAAAACAGCGGTTTATCGCAAACCTTCCGGATCGTGATGCATATATTCTCGGTCAGGAGGGATGGTTGACACAAATAATTTATAATTTATGCGAAAATGCGTTTAAATACACTCCGGATAAGGGGAATATCGAGTTAACTGTCAATATAGAAGATTCTAACCTGATCATCTCTGTTAGAGACAATGGCATTGGCATTCCGAAAAAAGAACAAAAATTTATCTTTGAACGATTTTACCGGGTCGACAAAGCCCGAAACAGCAAAATACCGGGAAGCGGTTTGGGATTAGCATTAACTAAAGACATCGTCAGAGTATTATCCGGTCAAATATCCCTCGTCAGCGAGATTGGAAAAGGCAGCCAGTTTATTGTCACGCTTCCGCTGATTAGCGAAGACCAACCAGGTTAAAATTAAAAATTATAGCCTAGGGCAGAAATTTTTCTCTAAAAGCTTCAATTTACCAAAGAAGATTACAAGCTGCCCTAAAAAAGGGCAGCTAAACAGACAAATTTATCTTTACCAATGGAATTAAGTCTTATTGAATCTGACACGCCTGACCATTAAGGGTGAAACTGGACGGTTTGGCATTGGAACCGCTGTAACTAATATTAAAACCGAAGTTTACTGAACCGTTCGCGGGAATGGTGCTATTCCAGGCAGCATTCGTTGCAGTAATTTGGGATCCGTTAGCAGTGTAACTGGCATTCCACATATTGGTGATCTTTTGATTGCCAGGGAATGTCCAGGCTAAAGACCAACCGTTAATTGCTGATGACCCGTTATTTTTAATGGTAATTGAAACCGTAGCCCCGCTACCCCAGTCATTTATATTATATGAAACTGAGCAACCGCTAACTGCCCCGCCGCCATTACTTGGGGTAGGAGTCGGTTGCTGAGTCGGCTGTTGGGTCGATGTACCGCCGATGGTAATTGTATTACTATAAACATCAGCAGTCCCACTGCTTTGATATCCTTCAACACAAAGGGCGACTTCATACATTTTTCCTAAAGTCATTCCTTTTTTGGCCCACTCATTGAAGTGTTGGGAAACGGATATCGTTCCGCTCGTGCGTTTCGAAGTCCGAACACTCCAATACTGTTGAAAAGTAGCCGTGCCTTCGATGGAAGGTTGATTGATTCGCGTCGTCTCATAGACATCATAAGTACCCCCA
>DATCLA010000017.1:0-15867 GCA_036564195.1 Bacillota bacterium | reverse complement strand
ATTCACAACCAACCGCCCTGAAGTTGTGAAGCTTAAGAAATAACCCGGTAGTAACAACCATGAAAATAAAGAAAAGTACACACCAAAAATTTATGATTCTCTATTATAATGATTCTTCCTTCTCTGTAACAAAATTTTTTTCCACTCTTTAAAACAGCTCTTCCGGTTAACTCCCGGTCAATCAGACAATCATTAAAGGATTAATGAAATAATGATTAACTCGGTTTCACTTTTCAAGTGAAACATCAGGAGCCGTTTTTTCCTAGTTTATACCTTAATAGTTATATTTATACTTCCTAACAACGACACTGTCTTTAATATCTCTAGCGCCCAGAAGTCCCCTTATAGTATAATTAAAATTGTTTTGAAAATGTAGAAAAGTTTTAATGAGGTGAAGCAGAAGTGAAAATCGGAGTAATTAGTGACACTCATGGTTCTTTAACGGCTTGGCGGCAAGTAATGGAAGAGTATTTTGCAACGGCGGATTTAATCATCCATAGCGGTGACCTGTTATATCACGGGCCCCGCAATCCCTTGCCGGAAGGTTATGCACCGGCCGAACTGGCGGAGGCGATTAATGCCACATCCCAGCCCATCATTGGCGTTAAAGGTAATTGCGATGCTGAAATCGACCAAATGCTTTTGCAAATTCCGATCCAGGCTCCCTTGGCGCAAATTTTTACCCCACACTGGAAAATCCTGGTCCACCATGGCCATGATTTCACAGCGGACAATTTGCCGTCCTGGGCAACAGCTTATAACTTAATTATTTCCGGACATACGCACCGGCCCGGTATCGTCTATCAGGACGGAAGGATCTTCCTCAACCCCGGCAGCCCCGCGTTGCCCAAAGATGACGGCCAGACTCCGACCGTAGCCATTATTGCCGGTACTACTATTGAATTGTGGAATATCCGAACCGGTAAACTGATTCAGCAAACTACATTTTAATCCGGAACTGTCCCAAATACCCTTTGGCAGTTTCAAGATCCCTGACAATCTGTTTTTTCAGAGCCTCCGGGGAGGAAAACCGGTTTTCGGGCCGGATAAACTTTAAAAATTCCACCTGGACCAGACGTTCATAAAGATTTAATTGCACATCAAACAGATATACTTCTACCAAAGGAAGCGATTGACCGAAAGTCGGTTTAATTCCAACATTGGCAATGCCAAAATAACTTTGAGGAGCATCGGTTAGTCTGACCAGGTAGACTCCATAACGAGGTAGCAGGTATTGGGATTCCAAATGAATATTGGCGGTGGGAAAACCTAATTTGCGTCCCAGTTTTTCCCCGTTTACAACCTTGCCTTCGATTACAAAGTTATAACCCAGCATCCGGTTGGCACGGTTGATCTGCCCTTCCGCTAACAACTGCCGAATCTGAGAACTGGAAATAATCGCTCCTCCTTCATAAACCGGAGGAACTTGTTCAATGCGGATCCCCTGTTCCCTGCCGAGCCGCTGTAATAGTTGAAAGTCACCCCGTCGGCCCGCCCCAAAATGAAAGTCGTAGCCGACGACCAGCCCCTGGGCATTTAAAGCCTCCCGGATCCAGGCCTGAAAAAAATTTTCTGCTTCCAAGGCCGCAAATTGCTGATCGAATTCGATCTCCAAAAGCCGGTCAATGCCTGTGCGAGCCAGTAATGCCCGACGCAGGTCCGGGGTATTTAACAGCAAAGGCGGTTTTCCGGTCAAACTGTCGGAATGGGTTTTAAATGTTAAAACCGCCGCCAGACTATGGGATTGACGTGCCAATTCCCTGGTCCGCTGGATGATCTGTTGATGGCCACGGTGCACCCCGTCAAAGTTACCAATGGTTATGACAGTGCTTGCTCTATTTTGATTTAATTCCTGACGGGCTTGTAAGATGTTCTCCCAAATCTGCATGTTCGCTCACCAGACTATTGATATTGAAACACTTTAACCGGTTGCCAATAACGCCGTGCACCGGTGTCTTTTAATTCTAAAATTGCTACCAAACGCAAACTACTGTCCAAGGCTTTAGCCAGGCCGTCCGGCCCGACGGGTAATTCGTACTTTTGATAGGACAGTTTTCCCCCATTGGCCAGCTTGGCCAGATCGCCGGCATCGGGACGTAGGGTAGGAAGTTGCGGTAAGGCAGCGGTCAGCGATACCAGATGATCTGTTAAGGTGCCGGCTTGATAGGCTTTTTCCACCTGAGAAAGGGTTAAGGCATTCTCCAAGCTGAAATTACCCGAACGGGTCCGGACTAATTCGCCCAGGTGTGCCCCGCATCCCAACCGTTTTCCCAAATCGTGGACTAAAGTCCGGATGTAGGTACCTTTAGAACAGGTAATAGTAGCGAAAAAACTATCTTTGAACCCATATGAAGACCCATTATGAGAAACTTTCCATTCAAAAACCGTTACGGTCCGGCTGCGACGGTCAATTTCCCGTCCTTGGCGGGCCAGCTCATATAATTTTTGTCCTTTCACTTTCACAGCAGAGTACATCGGCGGGAGTTGGGTCACCGGGCCGAGAAAAGCAGTGACCGCCCGGTCAACCTCTTCCCGGCTGATTCGCATCTCGGGAGCTTCCTCCAGCACTTTCCCGGTAGCGTCTTGAGTATCAGTAACCTGCCCTAAAATAATTTGCGCGCGGTACTCTTTGGTATGCTCTTCTAAAAATTGAAAAGAGCGGGTTGCTTCACCGAGCCCAACCACTAAGACTCCGGTAGCTTCCGGATCCAGTGTGCCGGTATGGCCGATCCTGCTCTGCTTCAAAATCTTGCGTAGTCTGGCAATCACCTGATGGGAAGTGCTGCCCCGTTCTTTGTGAATAATTAACAGTCCGTGGAGCATTTCTGGTAATAGCTAGCCACAAAGTCTAAAACCGTTCGGACTACCATCTCTGCGGTACCGTTAATATTACACCCCGCCGCCCGGGCATGGCCGCCACCCCCGAAGTGGGCTGCCAGTTTACTGACATCCACTGCTTCAGTGGAGCGCCAGCTGATTTTAAACTCATTGGGCTTTAGTTCCTTAAATAGAATTCCAATCTCCACCCCATCAATGGATCGGGCATAATTGACATAACTTTCAGTCTCTTCATTCTCAACCGGGTAGCGGTTTAACAAGGCTTGGTCAAGCATAATCCAGGCCACTTTTCCGTCTAATCCCACCTGCAGACCACAGAGAAGTTCCCCCAGTAAGCGAAGGGAATTGTAACTTTTTTGTTCATGAACCTTTTCCGCAATTTTGGCAGGGTTAACCTGATAGTCTTTGACCAGTCCCGACACAGTTTCCAAAGTATAAGCCGAAGTGCTTTCATAACGAAAAAACCCGGTATCAGTAGCGATCGCTGTATACAAAGCGACAGCGATTTGCGGATTAATCGCCCCGCCTTGCTGCAACAGCCGAAAGATCAACTCTCCGCTCGCCGCCGCCTGCGAATCGACGATGTTAAGCTGACCAAAACCGGTATTGGTAATATGATGGTCCAAATTCACCACGATCAAACCGGGAATCTGCCAGACTTCCGCCGGCAAGGCTGCCCGGTCTTTTTCGGCACAATCCACACAGATCAAAATTTCCGGTTGACTACCGGGATTGAAGGTAGTTTTAATCAAGGAACTACCTTCCAAAAACCGGTAAACCGTCGGTACTCCATCCGAGCAGACCATTTCCACCTGTTTGCCGCTGGCTTTGAGATAAAGTCCCAAGGCCAGCAATGAACCGATGGCATCACCGTCAGGATGGACATGACAACTGATTAAGAAACGCTGATAGTTACTGATTAGATCAAAAAAATCTTGAATCTGGCTATTCACTTAGGTTCGCCTCGCTGACTCTTATTTACTTCGTGAAGTAACTTCATAATCCGGGAACCCCGCTCCATGGATTCGTCAGCGATTAAATGGATCTCCGGGGTATGCCGCAACCGGATCCTCTGCCCCAACTCAGTCCGGATAAATCCTTTCGCGCTCTCCAGTCCTTCCATGGTGGCTGCTTTGGCAGCCGCATCGCCCAGAATACTGACAAAAATCTTTACATGGCTATAATCATTGGATACTTCCACATCCGTAACACTTGCAAAACCAATCCGAGGATCCTTCAAATCCCGCTGCAGCATTTGTGCAAATTCCGCTTTGATTAATTCTCTTAACCGCTCGATACGGTGTTCTGCCATGAATAGTCCCTCCACATACTAACTTTGGGTGGCGCTTTTTATACGGTCCGTTTAATCTCTTCCATTTCGAAGGCCTCAATAATATCGCCTTCCTTAATGTCATTAAAATTAGCGATTCCAATCCCGCATTCAAACCCGGCCGTGACTTCCCGAACATCATCTTTAAAGCGTTTTAACGATTCTATTTTCCCTTCATGAATAACTATATTATCCCTTAATAAACGAATTTCACTGTTCCGGTTGATCTTCCCCTCAAGTACGTAGCTGCCGGCAATATTGCCAACTTTAGGAACTTTGTAGACTACCCGCACTTCAACCCGGCCGGTAATGACTTCTTTGAACTCCGGTTCCAACATTCCTTCCATAGCTTTTTGGACATCTTCAATAATATCATAGATCACCCGGTAAAGATGAATATCAACATTGTCCTTTTCCGCTATCCGCTTAGCATTCTGGTCAGGGCGGACGTTAAACCCGATAATGACGGCATTTGCTGCTGAAGCAAAAGTGACGTCGCCTTCGCCGATAGCGCCTACTCCGCCATGAATTACCTTGACCTTAACCTCATCGTTGGAAAGCCGCTCCAGTGACTGGCAGATCGCTTCCACCGATCCTTGGACATCCGCTTTAACAATTAACTTCAACTCTTTAACGGTGCCCTCTTTAATCCGGTTAAACAGATCATTTAGGGTAATTTTTTGGTTTTGTAACAATTCGGTTTCTCGTTTAAACTGCATACGGCGGTCTGCTAGTTGCCGCGCCATCCGTTCTTCGGAGATGACGTTTAAAGTATCGCCGGCCTGGGGTAGTTCATCAAAGCCGATTACTGACACAGGCGTTGAGGGCCCGGCTTTCTTGACCCGTTTTCCTTTATCGTTAATCAAAGCCCGAACTTTACCAAAAGCAGTTCCGGCAACGATCGAATCACCCATTTCCAAAGTCCCGTTTTGAACTAAAACCGTGGCTACCGGACCCCGGCCCCGGTCGAGCTCAGCTTCGATAATCGTCCCTTTCGCAGCCCGGTTGGGATTGGCCTTCAGTTCTTTCATATCCGCTACTAACAGGATCATTTCCAACAAGTTTTCAATCCCGATCCGTTGTTTGGCGGAGACCGGGACAAAAATCGTGTCACCGCCCCATTCTTCGGCTATTAAACCATATTCGGTTAATTGCTGTTTAACCCGCTCAACATTGGCATTGGGTTTATCGATTTTGTTGACAGCCACAATGATGGGAATATTAGCGTCTTTAGCGTGATTAATGGCTTCTACAGTTTGCGGCATCACTCCGTCATCCGCTGCCACAACCAGGACAGCGATATCGGTAACCTGAGCTCCCCGGGCCCGCATCGCAGTAAACGCTTCATGGCCGGGAGTATCCAAAAAAGTGATCTTCCTGTCTTTAATCTCCACTTGATAAGCGCCGATATGTTGAGTGATTCCCCCTGCTTCATGGGCGGTCACGTTAGTTTTCCGAATCACATCCAAAAGCGAGGTTTTGCCGTGGTCAACGTGGCCCATGATCGTTACTACCGGAGATCGTTTAACTAAGGAAGCCGGATCATCTTCTTCCTCTTCTACCTGGAGTTTTTCTTCTTCTGTGGGAGCTGCGGTAGCTTCGACCCCAAATTCATCGGCAATTAAAATCATGGTATCCAAATCAATCTCCTGATTGATCGTTGCCATTACCCCTAATCCCATTAATTTCTTAATGATATCAGCGGCTGCCAATTCCAGCAGCTGGGCAAAGTCCTTAACAGTCATACGTTCCGGAAGCTCAACCGATTTTACGTTGGTCGATGGTCCCTTGGGTTTTTGCAATGCTGCCGGACGGGTCGGACTTTGCGGTCGTCCATTACTATCCTTTTGATTTAACTTAGACTGTGCTTTGTTGCGGTTACCGTCGCCACGTTGCGCTCCGGAGTGCGGCTGAGTCTGATTATTATGAGATTGTGAACGGGATTTTTGTGCCGTTGGCTGTGATTTGGCACCCCGGTTACTTGCCTGCCGCTGCTCTTTATGGCCGTTTTGCTGTTGCGACTTAGCTGAGGTCCCGTGTTGCGCTTTGTTACGGTTATGATCTGCCGCCGCAGTTCCGGACGTTTCCTGCTTCGCTGCTGCAGTAGCCGCACGCTGGTTAAGCGTCTTGGACTCGGTGGACCGAGAATGGTTAGCTCCTCGATTGGACGATTCCGGTTGATTCGTCTGTTTAGTCTGAGGCTTAGGGCGCGGTTGCTGTTGCGATTGGGGCTTATTCGGATGATTACTGATTTGCGGCGGAGCCGCTGTTTTTGAAGTAACTTTCCGCTGCTGAACTGCTGATGTGGTTTTTTCTGGTTGAACCTGGGTTTTATCTGGTTGCCGAGTCGCTGACGGTCGTAATCCGCCGGCAGTTACCACTGGCTTTTGGACCTGTGGTTTGTCTTCTTCCTGACCCGTCACTCTATGGGTGGTTACGGGTGTTCCTAGCGGAGCCGGTGTCTCAGTTTTAGCCGCAGGGCTACTAGGATTAGCCGCAAAATCCCGCCTTGCCTGCTCTACATATTTGTCTTCAATTGTGCTCATATGATTACGGACATTGGCCCCTAACTTGTTGAGGTAACTTAATAATTCTTTAATCTGAATTCCCAATTCTTTACTTAACTCATGAACGCGTACTTTATTTATGGCAATTCACCCCTATCAATAAATAATCCGTGCACTGCCGCAGCAAACTGACGGGAGGTAATCCCGATAATCCCCCGCTCCGGCATTCCGATCCACTTCCCTAATTCGCTTCTAGTCCCATAAGAATAAAACTTCACTTTGTTTAACTCACATAAATACTGCATATTCTTAATAGTCTTCGGTGAAAGATCCGCGGCACAAATAACCAGATACGCCTGGCGCTTTTTAATTGCCCGTTCTACCGAAGCGGTACCGGCCGCCAAATTGCCGGATTTCGCTGCAAATCCCAATAAAGCTTGTAATTTGGCCGCATTTTTCATTTGATTAACTTTAAGATCTCCTGACCCAGGCGTTCTTTGTCTGCAGCTGAAATCGTAGTTTCCAGGGCTTGATCTAAAACCGCCTTTTTAAAAGCCAGTTCCAAGCAGTCTGGATTGGGACAAATATAGGCGCCTCGGCCGGATTTTTTACCGGTTGGATCAACCAACACATCACCATCGGGAGTTCGAACAATCCTTACTAATTCTTTTTTAGGACGAACTGTTTTACACCCCGTGCAAGTTCGTTGGGGAATTTTCTTAACTTTCATCTTAACCCCTTCCTTAGCTTTTAGATTTCTTCCTCTGTTGCTTGGTTTTCTTAGCTAATTCTTCTGCCAGCAATTGCCCGATAGTAAAACCGCTGTTCGACTCATTAGCCTCTTTTAAAGTTGCCCGATATGTTTCTGGTATGGTTTCGGATTCACCTTGGGAAGCTTCTCGTTTCTTCAGTACATCAGCAAAGAAATAGTTGTCGTCATCAGAAAGCGGCTCATCATCATATTCAATGCGGGCAAGGTGTTTAGGTGAAGGTTTAGACTTTTTAATCTTCTTTTTCAGAGCGATTCCTTCCTCATCCTCATCGTCGATCTCCAGGTGCGGTTCAGGTTCGAAAGCTTTTTCCGGTTCAGGTTCCGTTTCGCTGGTTTCGACCGTCGGCTGCTCAGCCTCGGATTCGGATGCGGCTGGGGCTTCCTCAAATTCTTCCGATTCCGGCTCCGGAATCAAAGCTTCCCCTTCTAAAGCTGCTTCTTCAGCTGCTTCCTCCGGTTGCTCCGGTTCTTCCGAAGCGCCGGGGACGATCTCTTCAACCGGTTCTACCGTCTTAAAGCCAATCTCATTACGGACTAACTCGTCAATCTTATCCCGGCATTCCTCGGCTTGGGATTGGCTTTTAATATCAATCTTCCATCCGGTCAGCTTCGCTGCCAGACGGGCATTTTGACCTTCTTTGCCGATGGCCAGTGACAATTGGAAGTCCGGGACAATCACAATGGCTGTTTTCTTAGAAGGCAAAATTTTAACTTCACTTACTTTGGCCGGGCTTAAGGCACTGATGATAAACTCGATCGGATCGGCGCTCCAGGGGATCACATCAATCTTCTCCCCTTTCAGTTCCCTGACAATCATTTGAATCCGGATGCCGCGCGCCCCCACACAGGAACCCACCGGATCGATCTGAGGATCACGGCTATAGACGGCAACTTTAGAACGGTTGCCTGGTTCGCGGGCGATCGCCCGAATCTCCACCAAGCCATCCTGAATCTCCGGTACTTCCAGTTCCAAGAGGCGTTTCAACAAGCCGGTACGGGCCCGCGACAGTAATACCTGTGGCCCCTTAGTGGTTTTTTTCACTTCCACAATATAGGTCTTTAACCGGGTCCCCTGTTCATAACGTTCGTTCGGCATCTGCTCATTAGCAGGTAAAATCCCTTCCAGTCTGCCCAAATCCACAAAGATATTACGCTGTTCAAACCGTTGGACAATCCCGGTAATTAAATCCCCGACCCGGTTGGCAAATTCCTCATAGATGATACTGCGTTCCGCCTCTCTAATCCGTTGGACTACAACCTGTTTAGCAGTTTGAGCCGCAATCCGGCCAAATTCTTTCGGAAAGATCTCAAATTCAACCAGATCGCCCAGTTCATAGATGGGGTTAATCTTTTGGGCATCTTCAAGGGCAATTTCATTCTTCTCATCCTCTACCGCTTCAACGACAGTCTTATGGGTATAAACATGAAATTCCCCGTTATCAGGATCGATCCTGACTTCAATACTCTGGGCTGCTTTTTGATCCCGCTTATAGGCAGAAGCTAACGCGGTTTCAATTGCATCCAGTAAAATATCCTTGCTGATCCCCTTCTCTTTTTCTACCTGTTCCAGCGCGTCCATAAACTCGTGGTTCATTTACCTTTTTTACCCCTTTCTGTACCGCTTGAAAAATCCGCAATTAAATTAGCTTTGGCAATTTCGGGTAGCGGTATCGCCATAACCTGATTACCCGTATTCAGTCTGACAGTGGTCTTTAACTCATCAAGTCCCAATAATTCTCCCCGGTACTTCTTCTGATTGTTCAGCGCTTTATGAAGTTTTATCTCAACCTGGTTGCCGGCAAATCTGATATAATCCTGCTCCTTCTTTAAAGGCCGTTCCAGGCCGGGCGAAGAAACCTCCAATAAGTAACTTCCGGGAATCGGATCTTCCGTGTCAAGTACCTTTTCAAGGGCCTCGCTATAACGCTGACATTCTTCAATTCCGACTCCAGTTTCACAATCGATAAAGCAGCGCAGTACCCAGTTTGCGCCCTCTTTTTTGTATTCTACATCCACCAGTTCCAGGTTTAGCGCCTGGGCAACCGGTGTACCCAGCCGAATCACAATATCTTCAATTCGCTCTTTTTTCAATCGGTATGGACCTCCTGATTTTAAGCTTACAAACCGAAAGAGTGGGATTGCCCCCACTCTTTCCGTAAACTTTATAAAATAATTTTAACACACTCAAGTTTATTTTACAAGTAATATCTTCCCGTCGCTAAGGTTATACCCTAACGATTACTTTAAAGGCAGCAACCCCTGCTGCCACATCCAAAGAACTCCGATCACTACCGCTACAATAGTAATAATCGCAATTAATTTTAAGGTTTTTAAAAATAATTTCAGACCAAAAAAGAGTGCCGCTCCGATCGCCAACACCGCCAGCCAGTTCATTATTGGTCCCTCCATTCTTGAATACTATCTCCGGTAAGTTCATAGGAATTACATAGATTTAAGCTTTGGCTCACAATCTATTGACAGATACCTCCGGGCTAGTCGCCATAGATTGTGACTAAAGGGCTTATTAAGGTAATTATGCAATTCCTTCAATTATATGAAACATGAAACCGCCTAAATAAGCTGTTTTAATCTATTTTAACATAATTTGTTAATATTGTAAAAGTAATATTATTATTACCAAAGAAAGGTAACAATTGGCTATTCCGGAAGACTCTCATCTAAAAAGGCCTGATCTCCCAGGAACGCCTGGATGTCGGATTGAGTTCCTTCACCCAGGTAGATTAAGGTTTGTAAATACGCCTGGCATAAATCCCGGTCGTGGTGATGAAATTGATAGGCTAGTTTGAAGAGAGGGAGGGCTTTCCGGAATTGCTTGGTTTCCCAATAATAAAGCCCCAGACTCTTTAATAAAGGAAACTTTGGTCCAAATTTTAACCCCTGTTCCCAAAAAACCCTTGCCAGCCGGCTGTGCTTGCAGTTCATGGCTACTTTACCCCATAAATACCAGTAAAACCAGTTTTTACGGGCGGCAAAACCCAGTTTAAGCATGGCGGTAATTAATGCTAAAGATTGGGTAGTTTCCGCAACCTTTTCTAATTGGCAGAGTTTTAAACCTAACGTGACCTCAGGTAGATTAAAGCGGCTCAACATTTCCAGGCTCTGTTGCCGCACCAAATTGTCCGGCGCGATCTTCAGCAAATGCAGTAAGACTTCCTGAGCCTCGCTAAAGCGCTCCAATTCAAATAAAGTCAGCGCCCAATAATAAAAAATCTGAAATTCATTGCCGTTCAGCTGCCCGGCTTTCTCGAACCAGAGCACGGCTTCATCCAAGCGTCCTTGACGTCGGCAGAAAGCTCCATAATTATAATAAGAAACCCACCATTGATTATTAACTGTAATTGCCTGCTGATAAAAGGATTCGGCCTGATTGGGCTCTTTATCTTCTTCAGCCAGCAAGCCCAGGTTATTCAAGACATTGACCCGTGAACTGTCCAGTTGCAATACTTTCAGCCAAGCTTGCTTCGCTAAAGCCCGTTCCCCCATGCCGGCATAAATTGCCCCTATTAAGTCTAGAGCAACTAAGTTTTGACTGTCGCGGTCCAGCAGATTTTGCAAAGTTACCAAGGCTTCGTTCTGCCGTTGGGTACTGTGATAATATAAAGCCAGACGGATCCAGCCCTCAGCAAAATCGGGGAAACCGGCCACTAGTTCGCTCAAGAGTTGCTCAGTCTGTACGAGATTATGTAATTGCCAATAAAGCTCCGCCATTACCAACAAAATTCGCGGATAACCCTTGGCAAGGTGCCGTAAACGCTCCAACAAGTTAAGATGAGTGGTAAAATCATCCGGTTGATTGTTTTGTAAGGCAAATAGCAACAACACATCGATCGCTTCAAAAAAATCAGCATCATAGGCAACCGCAGTTAAGAGGTTCTCCAGGCCTTGCTCTTTCAATTGTTTGGTTTTAGCCTGTGAAAGTAGTTCCAGACCTTTGCGGTACTCTAAAAAGGCCGGTAGCGAATTGGTGACAGCTAACTTATCCACAACCCCGGCCTCAACTCCCTGAAACCGGGTGATTAAATCTTTCAAATGGTTGAGCCATTCCTTCATGAACCGGGCTTCGGCAGCTTTAAAACGCGCGTAATACGCAGTCTTCCCTTGGTCCGGATCATAAAGATACCACTCCATAATCAGACCATGATCATATTTAACTGCTCCGGACAGCCAGAGCTCCTGGCCATTCCTTAAAGGTACCTGGGCCGGACTGGCGGCTGGCGGCTGCCGGCTAACCGCCTTTAGATCCAGGTTAACCTGGGCCTCAATTTGGGCCGTATTTAACCAGAGCACTGACAGATCTGATAACCCCCTTGATAATAAAGGCAGATATGATGGTTCCGGGTCCGCCGTAAACGGAATGACGTGTATCAAGTGTTACCTCGCTATCATTGTATTTCATTCTTGATTTACAACGTTAGCATAATAAACATCCATAGTCAAGTCAAGTCTCGTGCAAAGTTTTCTTCAATATCTCCGGACCCACATCCTCTTACCCTCTCCCGGGAAAGGGATTAAAGCGCCTTTTTAATCCCGGAAACCAACGCTTTTACCTGTTTAAAGGTAGGGTCACTGGCAGCAGCTTGCACCACAGCACTACCTACAATCACCCCGTCAGCCAGGCCGGCAACCAGATGGGCCTGTTCCGGGGTAGCAATCCCGAAGCCGACTGCTACCGGCTTAGAGGTTACCGCCTTCACATTACGGATAAATTGCGGCAGTTCCGGCGGCAAGCTCTGTCTGACCCCGGTAACTCCTTTTAATGAAACCGCATACACAAAACCGGTAGAAGCCTCCGCTACCTTAATCATCCGTGCTTTAGTGCTGGTCGGGGCCACCAGAAAATTTAAAGCGATCCGGTATTGCGGTGCCAGTTGTTGTAATTCTTCCGAGTCGTCCGGCGGAAGATCGGGAATAATCAAGCCGGAAACTCCCGCAATAGCCGCAGCTTCTAAAAATGCCGCCACCCCTCTTTGGTAAATCTGATTATAATAGATCATTAGTAACGCCGGGATTGGCAAATCCGCCAGGACCGGTTTTAAGGTTTTAAAAATTTTCTCAACCGTACAACCATTACGCAAGGCCCGTTGACCGGCAGCCTGGATCACCGCTCCGTCCGCTAAAGGGTCGGAAAAAGGCACCCCAACCTCAATCAAATCCACGCCAGCTTCCACCAATGCTGCAATTAAGCGGACTGTGGCCGCCAGATCAGGATCCCCTGCCATAATATAGGGAATCAGTGCCTTGGCTTTTTGTTCCAGTAATAACGCAAACCTGGACTTAACCCGGTTCATAACCGCACCCCCATTGTCTCCGCTACCGAAAAGATATCTTTATCTCCCCGTCCCGAAATATTAATCACTATAATGCTTCCTTTACTTACCTCCCGGGCCAGTTTCATTGCAGCAGCGACAGCGTGAGCGCTCTCCAGCGCCGGAATGATTCCCTCGGTTTGCGCTAAAAATTTAAACGCCGCCAATGCCTCCTGGTCGGTGATTGCCTCATAAACCGCCCGGCCGCTGTCTTTCAAAAAACTGTGTTCCGGGCCGACTCCCGGATAGTCCAAACCGGCTGAAATCGAATAAGCCTCAAGCACCTGCCCGTCTGCATCCGACAGCAGGTAGCTTTTGGCCCCTTGGAAGATCCCTGGTTTACCGGCATTCAATGACGCCGCATGCGCGCCACTAGCCAAGCCCCGTCCGGCAGCTTCTACTCCGATTAAACGGACGGTCCGGTCGGGCAGAAACTCATGGAAGATCCCCATGGCATTACTGCCGCCTCCGACACAGGCTACGACGTAATCCGGCAGGCGGCCTTCTCTCTCCAGTAATTGAGCCTTGGTTTCCCTACCGATTACCGCCTGAAAATCCCGTACCATCATCGGATAAGGATGCGGCCCCGCCACCGAGCCGAAGAGGAAATAGGTGTCATCAACATTACTGACCCAATCACGTAAGGCCTCATTACCGGCATCTTTCAAGGTCCGGCTGCCGGAGCTGACCGGCCGGACCTCCGCACCTAAAAGCCTCATTCTGAAAACATTCAACGCTTGCCGGGTCATATCCACTTCACCCATATACACCACACACTCCAGGCCAAACTTGGCCGCTACCGTGGCAGTAGCCACTCCGTGCTGACCGGCGCCGGTTTCGGCAATGATCCGCTTTTTCCCCATCCGCTTGGCTAGTAGAATTTGACCTAAAGTATTATTAATCTTATGAGCTCCGGTATGGTTCAAGTCTTCCCGTTTTAGATAGACTTTTGCCTGACCCAGTGCTTTGCTGAACCGGTCCGCGAAAGTTAAAGCAGTAGGACGCCCCGAATACTCCCGGAATAACCGTGCCAGTTCCTCCTGAAAATCCGGGTCTGAGGCACAGCGGCGATATGCCTGTTCCAGCTCTTCCAAAGCCGGCATCAGAGTTTCCGGAACAAACCGCCCACCATAGGCCCCAAAATACCAATCTTGTACCTTAGACATTAAAATCACTCCAAGCTTATCATAGTAAAACTTCCGATGGGAAGATCAATAGCGCAGCAATCCTCAGTACTCCCAGTCACAGACCATTGATTACCTGCATCAGTTCACTAATTTTCTTCTCGTCCTTCACGCCCGGTTGCACCTCGACTCCGCTGGAAAGGTCCAGCCCGTCCGGATGCACCTGATGGATTGCGGCACCGATATTAGCGGCATTCAAACCGCCGGCCAGGATTAACGGCCAACCCAGGCTACGGTAAGCCGCAACCAGACTCCAGTCCCAAGTTTGACCCGTCCCTCCGCAAGCAGTGGCAGAATAAGTATCGATTAAGATTCCCCGCAGCCTGGCCTCTTTCCAGACAGGGTCGGGAAGGTCTTGACCTGCTTTAAAAGTTTTGATCACCCGGCCAGCCAGGATTTCACAATCCTCCGGAGTTTCCTCACCATGCAGCTGGGCCAGATCCAGACGGCAATCCCGTAATAATTCTTTAATCACCCAAGGATCTTCGTTGACAAAAACCCCAACCTTGATCACTAAAGGTGATATGTGAGCGGTAATCTCGCGAACGGTCGCCGCAGTGACCTGCCGCAGTGAAGGCGCCATCACAAACCCTAAAGCCTGGACACCGTGGCTAATCGCTGCGCAGGCGTCTTTCCGGCTGGTGATACCACAGATTTTAACCGGGATCATCAGACCACTCCCAACAATTCGTTAATTTTTCGACCCGGGTCCGCCGCTGTCACCAATGCTTCCCCTATTAACACCGCGTTAACGCCGGCCCTTTCCAAGTTAATCAGATCATTACGGCAGGAGATCCCGCTTTCGGAAACCTTAATCACCCCCGCCGGCAAATCCGCTGCCAAACGGTAGGTCGTCTCCAGCGATACTTCCAAAGTATGCAGGTCCCGGTTGTTTATCCCAATCACTGTCGCGCCACAGTCCAAGGCGATTCGGAGTTCATCGCGGTTATGGACCTCAACCAGTGGTGTCATCCCCAGGTTTTGGGTTTCGGTAATCAACTGTTCCAACCGATCCGGCGTTAAGGCCGCTACAATCAATAATACCGCGTCAGCACCATATACTCTGGCCTCTACCACTTGATAAGGGTCGATTATAAATTCCTTACGCAAAACCGGAGTCCGGCGCGTTTTTACCTTAACCAGCTTTAAATACTCGAGTGAACCCTGGAAATAACTTTCCTCCGTTAACACTGAAATTGCTGCCGCGCCGGCCTGTTCATAACTTACTCCAAGCGCACCGGGGTTAAAATTTTGGCATAAGCGGCCTTTAGAAGGTGATGCCTGTTTTACTTCAGCAATTAAGCGCAGTGTTGCCCCTGACAACTGCTCTTTGAAGGGACGCAGTTCCGGACTGGCACGGTCCAGTTCTTCAAAGAGCTGCCGGAGGGGACGGCGGGCTTTACTCCGGACAACCACGGCAACTTGTTTTTCCAAGATCTGCTGCAAAAACACTTTTACACCTCCCGGTCTCCGCTTAAACCGCTACCCGGCGCAACTGTTCCAGTTTCTGATAAGCACTGCCGTTGTCAATCAGTTGGCCGGCTAAGGCGACCCCTGCCGGCAAATCCGGTACACACCCACCTACCATTAAGGCGGCAGCAGCATTTAAGACTACCACATCCCGTTTGGGGCCTCGCTCATTTCCACTTAAAATTCTAATAGTCAACAAGGCGTTCTCTGCCGCAGTCGTTCCTGCTAACAACCGATTGGAAGCTGTCTCTAGTCCTAACTCTTCCGCACGGACAAAAAAGGTCTTTACTTCTCCTTGATCCAGAAAGCTGACTTTATTCGGCCCTTCCAGCGAAAGTTCATCCAGTCCACCTGCGCCGTGGACTACCATCACTCGTTTGATGCCCAAACGGTGCAAAACTTCAGCCAGGATTTCCGTTAACTCCGGTTTATAGACTCC
>DATCLA010000016.1:0-5520 GCA_036564195.1 Bacillota bacterium | reverse complement strand
CACTTTCAGCACCGTCCGGTTTCCAGCAGGGTCGTACTGGTACTCTTCGGTCCGGCCAGTGACTTCTTGGTAGACCTGGACGGTTTTGGCCAACTCGTTTAAGAAAATCGCTTTATCTACCGGTTGGAAGAATTTGTCCCGGTCGTCAATTTTGACGTGGATCTTTAAATAACGGAGCTTAATAGCTTGTTTGAAGGTCAGAGTGATTACCCCGTTGTTTTTGCTGTACTCCCAGTCGCTACGGTTAAAGGTGGTATAGACCATGTTGTCGGCAGAGACAAACAGCTCCAAGGCATTGGCGTCCACCCGGTGATTTAAGTACTCATCTCCCGGCACCAATAAGATCTTTTTAACCGCATTGCCGCTGCTGCCCAGGTCCAGGCCGACACTGCTGGAAGCGTAGTCCAGCTTGAAGACTGCCTGCTGGTTGGCGCCAAAGTTCAAACTCCCCTGTCCCAAGGGGTCGTTGACGAAGATCCCGACTTTGACCTGGCTGGGTTGTTCGTCAATGGTCTGCTCCGGATTGTAGGCTCGAATTAACTGATTAATCGGGTCATATTGAAAGGTCTGGTCATTGAGACGGGTAATGTTACCGTTGGGATCGTACTCGTAATCCAGTTTTAAAATTTCACTGTTGCCCAGTTTGGTAACTATTTGGTCCAACCGGCCGCCCGATTCGTAACTGTAGGCAGTACTGACTCCATTGGCGTAGGTCAAAGTCTTCAGACTACCGTCGTTATTATAAACGATCCCGTTTTGCGCAGCGGTAAACCCGACTACTTCGCTTAGTTGGTTCAGGTTATTGTATTTATATTCCAGCCAGGCGGTAGCTTCCGGGTATAATATTCCGGTCAGTTGCCCGGCTTGATCATAACGGTAGGCAGTCTGGTAGGTCTTACCGTCAAAACTGCGGCTGATCTGATTGACCCGGTTTAATGGGTCGGCAATATAAGTGCTGCCGTTATAGTTGTATTTGATAGTGTGGTTTTCGGAATCGCTAATTTGCTGGCAGTTACCGACCTCGTCATATTGATAATCCACCCAATAGCCTGAATTATCAGTACCCTTGACATCCATCCGTTTTAAAGCGTAATTATCATAGTACTGATATGTCCAGTCACTGCCCCGGGGGTCTTTTTTACCGATCAGGTTCCCCATTGTGTCGTAGCGGTAGGAAGTAATATTCCCCAGTGAGTCTTGTAGTTCGACCAGTCGGTTAGATTCATCATATTTATAACGGGTTACCAGGTTGTTGGGAGCAATCACCGTCACCCGGTTACCGTTGGGGTCATATTGATATTGGGTTAAATGAGCTAACGAATCACGGACGCTGGTCAACCGGCCCAAGGCATCATAATTAAATTGCATCAGATTACCTCGGGCATCGGTAGTCCGGACTTTATTACCCAGCCAGTCATACTCCAGAGTCTGTTTGTTTCCGGAAGGGTCGATCATTACCCGCAACCGTCCCAGACTGTCATATTGATTGGTAGTTACCCGGCCCATGATATCTTTCACAGTTACCGGGTTGCCTTTTTTATCATAAGTATATTCCTTTTGGACCCGGCCCAAACCATCGATCTCCTGCCGGACCCGGTTAGTAGCAGTATACGTATAGCTGACGGTTACCCCGTTGGCATCCCGGACTTTGATCTTGTTGCCCACCGAATCGTATTCTGTCTCCAGATAGGGATTATCATAGTCAACTGTTGCCGCATAAGGATTAGCCGGCGGAGTTTGGTCCGGCAACACCGTCCGGTATAACTGGTTTAATTCATCATAAAGGTACCAGGTAGTAAACGTCTTATTGGTGCGGGGATCCTGTTCCCCATAGCTACCATCGCTGTTTCTGTAATACCAGACTAACGGAGCCGCGCCACTGTTGCGGGGATCAATCACCGCGATCCGGTTGCCGATGACATCATAACGGTAACGGGTAGTCCGCCCGAGTGGGTCGGTCTCGGATAACAGATTGCCTCGGGCCGAATAGGTATAGGTCCGCACTTTGCCGTTGGCGTCGATGGTCTTTACTTTATTACCGGCCGCATCATAAAATGCCTGATTTACTCTGATGCCGTCCTTGGTAAAGACAATTGTTTTAATCAATCGCCCAATCTGGTCATATTCATACTCCGTCTTGGTGCCGTTGGGGCTGATCTCCACCCTCTTATTGCCGGCCAGGTCATACTCACTGGTAGTCACCGGGCGGTCTGCCACCGGTTGGATTGTGCCCGGCCGAACTACTAACACCTCAGGCAGGATTAACTTCACCAACCGGCCGAAAGCATCATACTCCTGGTCGGTCAGGGCATTGTTGGGGTCAATTTGCCGCACTCTTTTTCCTATTGCGTCATAGACAAACTGCCATTTATAAACTTGAGTGGCATTGTTGAAACTGCAATATTGAGTGGATTCAACCAACCTGCCAGCCCAGTCGCGGCGTTCAACCACTTTGCCACCGAGCTCGTCAATCATAGTAACAGTATTGGTAACATCATCGTAACTCAAGATGGTATAGGGATTATCACTCAAGTTATCCGGAGTATCATCCGGTAAAGTTACTTTGGTCACCCGGTTCAAACCGTCATACTCATACCAAGTGGTATAGTCATTGGCCACCTCGGGGGTAGCGGTGCCGCGCGGGTCCACAATACTGGTAATCCGCCCCAGATTGTCATAGTTATAGACGGTTTTGATCTCCGCCGGATACCGGGTACCTTTGGTATACTTAATGACCGCTTTCAAACGTGACAACGGGTCAAAGACAAACCGGGTCCGCTGCCGTTTTTCATTATAGTAGTCGCAATAGTTTTCAGTGTCATTAAAAACATATTCCCGAAAAGGGTTATTGGTATCGTCGCTGTCATCATCCGGCAGGGTCACTTTAATCAGCCGGTTTAAGGCGTCATATTCATAACGGGTCACGTAACCCAGGGGATCTTTTTCCCATTCTTTTAAGCCGGTCTCGGGATTATGATTGTACTCGGTGACAATGTCGGAACTGGTGCCGTCAACCCTGCGGATCTTAAGTAGTTTTTTAGTCAAAGGGTAAGTAAAATTGGATTGCGGATCATAACTGTATTCCGTAACCAATTCGTTGGCGTCACCTGAGTACTGAACCGTTTTCACTAAATTACCGTTGCTGTCATCATAAAAATATTTGGTGATTACCTCACGGGAACCGTCATTGACTGTTATCTGAGTCGGTTTACCCAAGGCAGCGTCATATTGATAGTTTGTGGTTACCACGGTGTTTTTGCCACTTAAGGGATGAGCATGTTTTACCACTGCGGTGTTAACCAGATTTTTAATTGTATCATGGGTGTAATAAGTCCAACTCTCTTTAAGGTTACGACAGCTGTCTGTCCGGTCGGTCAGGTTACCCCAGTCATCATAATGGTTACTGATCTGAACAACCAAAGTGTTATTACGGTAATGCCGCTGCGAACTTACTGCCCGTAAAGGAATATTGTAGTCATACTCAATCTTTTCGTATTCACGGTCATTATTAAAGATCTGTCTGGAGACGAGTAAAGCCCCTTGGGAGTTGTATTTTGCATCTTTTCCGTCCACCAGATCGTTTCCGACCACATGTTTAAACTGGTCAATGGTAGTACGTCCTTCCTCAGTAATCTTACAAGAGATGATATTGGTATTAGGCGGAATAAAATTACCTCTTTCCAAACTTCCCGACTTACTGTTTCCGGTATATTCATAGGAAACCGTCCTATCGGCAACTGTATGCTTCTCATAAAAAACCCTATAACCATATTGCCAATAAGTATAATAAGTCATATTAGGTCGTGGATCATCTACCTTTTCACTCCATTTTTTAGCTTGAACACTATAGCCGGAAATTTCACCGGTGGGGTATTTAATACCGGTCAAAAAATTTAATTTATAGGTTGTTGGTGTTGAACCTCCTGTATAAGAATCCTTTCTTCCCATTTCCACATCGATTGTAGTGTAGGAATAAGTCGTCTTCCGGGTAAACGCACTATTTCCGGTTGCAGGTTCTTGCACTTCGCTTAAGAGTCCGGAACTGTTATATGCATATTGCCAGGTCCGGACTTTTGTAGTTCCGGTTGAGATCTGGGTAATATATTGATAATCGGTTCCGTCCACTTTATTATAGGTAAAGTTAATCGAACGCGTTGCCACACCCGACACAACGCTGGAAAGGTCGACTATCTTACTTAATTGCCGTTTGTTATCGGAGTTATACTGAAATTCAATACAGTTTTTCCCAGTAATGTCATATTGCTTGATTGGCCGTCCATCCAGGTCAAACTCATACTTAATCCCCTCTTTTAAGGTTAAAATATGTTTGTCAGTAGTTTTTTGTAAAATTAAATGAACACCTTCATGATATTCGAAGTTATTGTCGGTAAAATTGACTTTGACGCGTTTTCCATCCGGCAGTTTTAAGAAAGTTCCGGTGTCAATAGTTTCGATCCAGGGGATACTCAGCGACCATCCGTAACCAAAAGTATCCAACGGCGCTTTGATTCTTTCTCTTTGTTCGAGTTCTGCTGCGTTTGAGTCATAAATCCGCTTGATTAATAGATCCAACCCGCTACGTCCGGGAATAGCCAAGTCAGTCGCAACCGCTGTCAGACCGCCGCTGAAAGTAGAGATTAATTCGAAATTATTCTGAAAATAAGGCCGGTAGTTGGAGACACCCAGCTCGTAATAGCGGTCCACTTCCGGTGCTGGCTCTTCCATAGCCATCACCTGGTACTCTGAAAAATGTTCCAACGGGACACTTAATATTTGATCATGCAGGTTGTTCTGGACTCTCGTCAAGCGTTCCCAGGCCTGATTGCCTTCATTATACCAATAGATACTCAGTTGTTCGGGGGTTACTCCCTGTGGCAAAACAAAGTCTGCATATTTAATCCGTAAATAAACCGGCCGACGAAAGCGGCGTTTTAATTCACCAAGATGCCTGCTTTTGCCCTGGCGGCGTATCTGCCGCACCTGCTGAAGGCTCTGGCCAGCATTCAGCAATTTAAAACTATAGACCGGACCTACCGGTTTGGCAAATTGATTCTCCGGCAGCTGCGCCTCAGCCTCACTAGCCATAAACTGCAGGTTCTCGTCAATGGCGTTTTGGGATATTTCCACTGTACAGTCGTCAAACCGGACCTTACGCCCGCTGGGGCTTACCGGCTCCAGGGCAAAACCAGCGGTTAGAGTCACGTTAGCAGAGGCAATTTTGTTGCCGTTTTGATTAATTGCTTCTACAGTATAGCTATATTCGGTATTGTCTACCACTTCTCGGTCAACGAAACGGTTTTCTTTTAATAACTTGGGATCAACGATTCGGTCCGCGCCGTTATTAAATGAAGGGATTCGCTTAATCCGGTAAGAAACCGCGTCTGTCTTAGCGTCTTCCCATTCCAGCACCACCCGGCGGATCGCGGGGATTGCTTCCAGGGCAAAAGCTTGGTCTGATTCCGCCCCGTCCGGTGCAAGCTTGACTTCGGCTACTCTACTGTTCCCGGCGCGGTCCACTGC
>DATCLA010000015.1:0-3396 GCA_036564195.1 Bacillota bacterium | reverse complement strand
GGTTACGGAGGCTAGATTAAAAGCTAGCCTTTAATTATACCTTGACTGTCGGGCGATCAAGGAGCGTGCTACTGATTCGAATCGTTAATGAGTGTTTGATAGGATTGAGTTAAGGAGGAAAAAATAGTGGCAACCAGTGATTCAGAGAGAAAAAATGAGCCTACTGTGGCGGACGGCGCAGAAGCAGCTGAAGGTAGAGCAAATTTTATTCAGGAAATCATCAATGAAGATTTGAAAGCCGGTAAAAACGGCGGCCGGGTACATACCCGGTTCCCGCCCGAACCCAATGGCTATCTCCATATTGGGCACGCCAAATCAATCTGTCTAAACTTCGGAATTGCCGCTAAAAACGGCGGTCTTTGTAACCTGCGGTTTGACGATACCAACCCCAGTAAGGAAGATACCGAGTACGTAGAGTCGATTAAAGCAGACATTAAATGGCTGGGCTTTGATTGGGAGGACCGGTTGTTTTACGCTTCCGATTATTATGAACAAATGTACCAGTATGCCGAAGACTTGATTCGTGCCGGTAAGGCTTACGTCTGTGAACTAACCCCGCAGCAGATTCGTGAATACCGGGGAACCCTGACCGAGCCGGGAAAACCCAGCCCTTACCGGAACCGTTCGGTGGCTGAGAATTTAGATTTGTTCCGAAGGATGCGGGCGGGGGAATTTCCCGATGGTTCCCGTACTTTACGGGCTAAGATCGATATGGCCTCTCCCAATATCAACCTGCGCGACCCGGTACTGTACCGGATCTTACGTACCCGCCACCACCGGACCGGCGATCAATGGTGTATTTATCCCATGTATGACTATGCCCACCCGATTTCCGATGCATTGGAAGGGATTACCCATTCCCTTTGTACTCTGGAGTTTGAAGACCACCGGCCTTTATACAATTGGGTGTTGGATAATTTGAACCTTCCGTCACACCCGCGACAGATTGAATTTGCCCGTCTTAACCTGACCAATACGGTAATGAGTAAGCGTAAGCTGTTGGCCTTGGTTAAAGAGAAGGTAGTCAGCGGCTGGGATGACCCGCGGATGCCGACGCTCTCCGGTTTAAGGCGGCGCGGTTACACCCCGGAATCAATCCGGATGTTTTGTGAGAAGATTGGTGTTGCTAAAAGCAATAGTACGGTGGATGTAGCTTTACTGGAGCATTGCATCCGCGAGGATTTAAACGTCCGGGCGCCGCGGGTGATGGCAGTGTTACGGCCGTTAAAAGTGGTGATTGACAATTACCCTGACGGTCAGGTGGAAGAGTTTGACGCTGAGATTAATCCGGAAAACCCGGAACTGGGCACGCGTCGGGTTCCATTTTCTAAAGTACTCTATATTGAGCAAGAAGACTTCATGGAGAATCCACCGAAAGGCTATTTCCGACTTACGCCCGGTAAAGAAGTGCGGTTGAAATATGCTTACTATATAAAATGCGTTTCTGTGGTTAAGGATCAGGACGGAACAGTTGTGGAAGTCCATTGTACCTATGACCCGGCTTCCCGGGGAGGATGGACTAATGACGGACGCAAGGTAAAAGGGACTTTGCACTGGGTTTCAGCCCAGCATGCACTGAGTGCCGAAGTCCGCCTTTATGATCAGCTGTTTTTAACTACTGATCCGGATAGTGTTGATCCGGAAACCGGAGAACAGGATCTGGACTCTGCTAAATATAATCCCAATTCTTTAATCCGCTTAACCGATTGTAAAGTTGAACCGAGTTTAGAAGCTACTCAAGTAGGTAACCGCTATCAGTTTCTTCGACAGGGATACTTTGTGGTTGATCCCGATTCACGACCGGGTCATTTGGTTTTCAACCGGACCGTCGGGTTAAAGGACTCCTGGGCTAAGAAAAGCTAAATCGGAAGTAAACAGTAGGATTGGGCAACTTTTAGACTTTTTCCCCTGCTACACCTATATTTACTTAAAGGTTTGGCAGCGGAGATACCGAAGTAACTCCGTAAATCCAAACGGAGTGATGTTGATGTTCAAAAAGATCCTGGTCTTGATGGTGATGTTAACCGTAGTCATGCTCTTGGTAGTCCCGATTCATGCCGATCCTGCCGATATCGTCTTAGACCAGCAGGTGACGCTGGCAGTGCCGGCCAGTCTGGAGTTGGTCGATGCCGATCGGGACGGTAGAGTGGAAGCAGTCAAAGTGAAGGTGAAGATTAACAATTACCGGGAAGGGAATTTTACAGTCACCGGTAAGTTAGAAACAATGCTGGAAGAAGGCTGGACCGAGATTGACCGCATCCAAACCGTATTTCAATGGTCACCGGATCATGATGTGGTGGAATTGTCCTTTAGTCCCGGGTTACTCCGGAAAGAAAAGCTGAGCGGACCTTACCGTGCCAGTATCAGTCTGAAGGAGGGCGAATGGGAACTGCCAATGCAGGTAGTGGGAGTTTCACCGCAAAGCAGTTGAGCCTGACGGTCCGAAAGAGGGCTACTCCTAAGAGCAGCCCTCTTTCCTATTTAATACTTTGTTGTTCGCTGTTGTTGCCCGGGTGGCTGACTGCGCGCTATTATACTGCGAAGAGATGATCGCCGATTTGGGTGATTATCTTCCGGCTCCAGATCCAACGGGAACTGCTTTTAGCCGGATTAAAGAAATAAAGCGCCCCATTAGTCGGATCCCAGCCATTTAAAGCCAATCGGGCAGCCCGGACTGCGGATTGGGTAGGTTCGTTCCAGATTTGGCCGTTAGCCACCGGTTCGAATTGGCCCCGTTTTAATACATTAGCGGCGATATTATCCGGAAATTTTCCCGATTTAACCCGGTTGAGGATTACCGCTCCTACCGCTACCTGTCCTTCCAACGATTCGCCTTTGGCTTCAGCGCTGATAATTCGGGCCAACATTTGAAACTGGTAGTTAGAAACAGCGCTGCCGTCCGATTTGGTCGAACTGTATGGTGCGCGATTTTGGGTAGGCTGGGTGGGCGGCGGCGTTGCCTGAGTGCTAACTGTCGATTTTACCGAAGCCGGCATGGAGACAGTTTTGGGAACTGTCGTAGCTGCGGTAACCGGCGCTGTTGGCTGCTTGTTAGAGCCGGGATTGGCTGGTGCTGTACTTTGAGCAACCGGTTGCTTTATGCTTGCTCCGGATTGACGCAGTTTGGATTGAGTTGGCTTCGCCGCTTGGGTTCTTTCTTCCTTAGCGGTAGTTACAACCAAAGCTTTGTTGACTACCGGTTCCGATCCTTTAAGATTCTGAAACAATATACCCAAGGGTAGACCTAACGAGTAGATTGTAATTACAGTAAGCAAAGTTAAGTTTGTTATTCTTTTCAGCAACACTGGACTCACCTTCCTTAATCATAATTTAGGCGGTTTCATAGTTACAATCCGTAAATTTTTCAGACAATATACGAATATACCGCATCTAACT
>DATCLA010000014.1:0-7227 GCA_036564195.1 Bacillota bacterium | reverse complement strand
GCGTATGAAAGTATAAAAAAAATAGGGTTTTTCACCCTATCATAAATTTTTGGCATAGATATCAACCAATATCAGTAATAACCCAAATATAATCGATAACCACATGGTTAACTTATCAAGTAATTTTTCTAAGCTTTTGTTTTTAGCGAAGAACATTTGCCCGCCTGATCCGATTGCTCCCAAACCTTCACCTTTACTTGGTTGCAGGATTACAATCGTAATCAGAGCCAAAGATACGGCAAACAAAAGAATCTGCATAAAAATTTTCAAGAGGACACCTCCAACCCAATTTACTAAGCTATTTTAGCATATTGGGCTAAAAAGTACAACCCTCATTTCAATAAACCCAGGTTATAAAAGGCTTTTTTACCGGGGTAAATTGCTTCATCGTCTAATAAATCCTCAATGCGAAGCAATTGATTATATTTGACCACCCGGTCGGTCCGGGACGGCGCACCGGTTTTGATCTGGCCGGCATTAGTGGCTACAGCAATATCGGCAATGGTCGCATCTTCGGTTTCGCCAGACCGGTGCGATACAATCGCTGTATACCCGGCCCGTTTGGCCATTTCGATAGCATCCAAGGTTTCGGTAAGAGTACCGATTTGGTTTACCTTAATCAGGATTGAGTTAGCAACGCCCAAGCTGATTCCTTTACTTAACCGTTGGGTATTGGTGACAAACAAATCATCGCCAACTAATTGAATTCTTTTACCTAAACGTTCGGTTAACAATTTCCAGCCATCCCAGTCTTCTTCGGCCATTCCGTCTTCAATGGAGATGATGGGATAATTATTACACAATTCTGTCCAAAAATCCACCATTTCTGCGGAAGTCTTCAACAGATCGGATTTCCAGAAGTAATACTTGCCGGATTCCCCTTTTTCCTTGGCTGCATCCCATAATTCAGTGGAAGCAGGATCCATTGCGATCATTATATCGGTACCCGGCCGGAATCCGGCGGTTTCAATTGCAGCCATAATCACATCCAAAGCTTCCTGGTTACTCTTTAGGTTCGGTGCATATCCGCCTTCGTCACCGACTGCAGTGCCGTAGCCTTTACCTTTAAGTACTTTTTTCAAGGCATGAAAGATTTCAGCCCCCCAACGCAGGCATTCCTTAAAACTTTCCGCACCGATGGGCATAATCATAAACTCCTGAAGATCAACACTGTTATCAGCATGTTTACCACCATTTAAAATGTTCATCATCGGTACCGGCAACTCTTTAGCATTAACGCCGCCTAAATAACGGTATAACGGAAGCTCTAAACTATTGGCAGCGGCTTTGGCAACTGCCAGAGAAACACCTAAAATCGCATTAGCGCCCAGTTTGGATTTATTGGGAGTACCGTCGATTTCAATCATCAATTTGTCGATGGCAACCTGGTCCAATGCGTCCATACCGACAACTTCGGAAGCAATGTTGTCATTGATATTATCAACTGCATGTAAAACCCCTTTACCTAAATAACGTCCTTGATCGTTATCCCGCAGCTCCACCGCTTCAAAGGCTCCGGTGGAAGCACCTGACGGCACCGCGGCCCGACCTACACTGCCATCGGCCAGCTCCACTTCTACCTCGACCGTAGGATTGCCTCGTGAATCTAAAATTTCGCGGCCATAAATATCCACAATTGTTGTCATGTTTTGCAAAATCCTCCTTAAATTTTGGTAAGTTATTGATAATTCGAAAACCAGGTTAAGAACAACCGATTTTCAAATTATAATAATCTGCCAGTTTAAATTGGTCAGTGACTGATAAATTGGTCTAAACTTATGATTTTCCAAAAACCGGACTTTAATGCTTAATAGTCTTCGCCAAAACTTACTGCCAAATTATGCCGACCTATTTCTCAGTTTGTAGCAGCGAATTACCGGTCATTTCCGCCGGTTTGGGAATTCCGATGATCTCCAAGAGCGTCGGCGCCAGATCTGCCAACATGCCGTTTTTAACCTCCACAACTTCCTTAACGCCGACCACAATCAGTGGTACCGGGAAGGTGGTATGAGCGGTATAGGGTTCCTGAGTCTGATAATCTTCCATTAACTCGGCATTGCCGTGATCAGCAGTGATCATCACTGCTCCGCCTTTGGCTAAAATTGCCGGAACCACTTTGGATAAACACTGGTCTACCGCTTCAACGGCTTTTCGGGCCGCGGCGGCCACTCCAGTATGGCCAACCATATCACAGTTGGCATAATTAACGATGAAGACCGCAAATTTGTCCTTGGCGATCTCCGCCAACAATCTGTCGGTAACCTCAAAGGCACTCATCTCCGGCTTAAGATCATAAGTCGCCACTTTCGGAGAGGAGATCAGGATCCGCTCCTCCAAAGGATAGGGGGTTTCTTCACCTCCGTTAAAAAAGAAGGTCACGTGGGCATATTTTTCGGTCTCAGCAATTCGGAGCTGTTTCAACCCATGATTAGCTAAAACTTCAGCCAAAATGTTTTTCATTGGCGCTTCCGGAGGAAACAGCAACGGCACATCCAAAGTCTCATCATACTGCGTCATACAGACAAATCTGGTATTTAAAAATCCTGTTTTGCGACTAAACCCGCTAAATTTAGGATCGACGAAGGCCCGGGTAAGCTCGCGGGCACGGTCGGGACGGAAATTGAAGAAGATTACCGGATCCCCAGCAGTGATTTGGGCTACCGGGTGTCCTGACTTTAAAATGACGGTCGGCAGCACAAATTCATCGGTAATTTGCCGTTGATATGAATTTTCCACTGCCTGGATTGCAGAGTCGGCGACTTCACCAATCCCGTCAACCAGTGCGGTATAGGCTTTTTCAATCCTTTCCCAACGTTTATCACGGTCCATAGCATAATAGCGACCGCTGACAGTGGCAATTTGACCCAGGCCGGTCTCTTTACAAAAAGATTCTAAATCCTCCAGGTATTGCCGGGCACTGGATGGCGGGGTATCACGGCCATCCAAAAAGGCATGAATAAATACTTCTTTAACTCCCAGTTCCTTGGCTAACCGGATCAGCCCGTAAAGATGTTCGGTATGACTATGTACACCTCCCGGTGAGACCAGACCCATCAGATGGAGCGGGCGGTTTGCTTTAATCGTATATCCAATCAAATCCATAAAGACCTGATTCTGCTTGAATTCTCCGTCACGTAATGCTTTGGAGATCTTTACCAGACTTTGATAGACAACCCGTCCGGCCCCGATATTTAAATGCCCCACCTCTGAGGTGCCCATCTGTCCTGCCGGCAAACCAACGGCCTCACCAGAACATAGTAAGCTGGCGTGGGGGTATTGGGCAAACAAACTGTCCAAATAAGGGGTGTTAGCCTCTTTTACCGCATTGTTTTTTTCATTGGGATTAATTCCCCATCCGTCCAAAATAATTAAAGCTGCCGGTTTATAATTCATGATTTAACCTCCGGTTCTTATCTACCCAAGGGCTAATATTATATTTTAACTTTGGTAACGAATTATCTTTAAGAAAGAGTCCGCTTTCAAGCTGGCTCCACCTACTAAAGCGCCGTCAATCTCCGGTTGGTCCATAAACTCCCGGATGTTTTCCGGTTTGACACTGCCGCCGTACTGTATCCGGATGGCTGAGGCAGCTTGGCCGCCAAACATCTGCTCTACCGTCTGGCGGATTAGGCCAATGACCCGGTTGGCATCGGCGCCATCTGAAGATTTCCCGGTACCAATCGCCCAAATTGGCTCATAAGCAATAACTACTCCTGCCACCGCGGCAGCATCCAAACGGGAAAGCGCCGCTTCCGTTTGGCGTTTAATCAGTCCCTCAGTTTCTCCCGCCTCCCGCTGCGGTAAGGTTTCGCCGACGCAGATAATGGGTTTGATCCCGGCGGCCAGTGCCGCTTGGACTTTCAAGTTTACTGTTGCATCGGTCTCGCCAAAATACTCGCGGCGTTCGGAATGACCGATAATTACATAGTCACAGCCAAGGTCCTTGAGCATCAGGGGTGAGATCTCTCCTGTATAAGCCCCTTCGTTTTTCCAATGTAGGTTTTGGGCGGCTAATTTATACGGGGTATTTTGCAGTATTTTCCCTACTGCGCTTAAGGAGGTAAAAGGAGGGCAAAAAACCACTTCTACCCGGTTATCCCCGGCTAATTCCCGGACCACCGCATTCACCAGTTGTTCAGCCTCGGGGATCGTTTTAAACATCTTCCAGTTTCCGGCGATAATTGGTTTTCTCATATTAATCACTCCTGCTTAGTGTTAAATTCAGTTTACCGGTCGCTTAAGGCAGCCACTCCCGGGAGAACGATTCCTTCCATGAATTCCAGCGCAGCGCCGCCGCCCGTGGAAACATGAGTTACTTTACCGGCAAATCCCAACTGTTCCACTGCTGCTGCCGAGTCACCCCCACCTACGATGGTTGTTCCCTTGCAGCGGGTCAGAGCTTCAGCCATGGCCCGGGTACCGTTAGCAAACTGCGGCACTTCAAAAACTCCCATCGGACCGTTCCAGATTACGGTTTGGGCCGCTTCAACCGCAGCCGCAAAGAGTTTAATCGTATTCGGGCCGATATCAACCCCTTCTAAATCTGCCGGAATAGCGCTTATCGGGACTGTCTTTACGACGGTCGGCTCTTTAAAACTGTCAGTTACTACCGTATCCAGCGGTAACAACAGTTTAACCCCCTTAGCTTCGGCCTTGGTCATCATCTCTTTGGCAAACTCAATTCGTTCGCTATCCAATAGTGATTTTCCGACTTCATAGCCTTTAGCCTTAATAAAAGTATAGGCCATCCCTCCACCGATAATCAGTGTATCCACCTTTTCCAATAGGTTTTTAATCACTCCGAGTTTATCGGCAACCTTCGCACCGCCCAGGATTGCCACAAACGGCCGTTCCGGGTTTGATAAAGCTTTCCCCATGATCTCAATTTCCTTCTGCATCAAATAACCGGCAACCGCTGGTCTAAGATATTGGGCTACTCCGGCGGTGCTGGCATGGGCCCGGTGGGCGGTACCGAAAGCATCATTAACATAAAGATCGGCCAGTTGCGCTAGTTTTTTGGCAAATTCCGCATCATTGGCCTCTTCTTCTGCGTAAAAACGGACATTTTCCAGCATTACAATACCACCCTCCGGCAAAGCGGCGATGGCTTTTTGAGGTTCCTCCCCAATCACGTCGTTAACTTTAACAACCGTTTTACCCAACAATTCGGAGAGCCGTTTGGCTATGGCATCCATACGGTACTTATCGTTAAACTTACCTTTCGGCCGGCCGAAATGAGATACCAAAATTACTTTAGCCCCTTGATTACAAAGTTTTTTAATGGTGGGAAGGGCCGCTACAATTCGGCGGTCATCAGTGATCTGGCCGTGTTCATCTACAGGCACATTAAAATCTACCCTCACCAGCACTCGTTTACCTTGGACCGCTACATCATCGATTGACATTTTGTTCATCAAAATATCCCTCCGATTTTATTTTATTTCTGCAGATATAGGAAATAATATTTCGGTTAAACTATGGCACCGGCGGCTCCTTCATCAATAATAAGAACATCCCGCGGGCTGTGCGACAAAACCGCCTTTACCGCCATGGCTTTACTATGGCCGCCGGCTACCGCTACCACCAGAGGAATCCGGTTCAGATCCTCAAGTTGCAGGCCGATACTGGAGGTGGTATGAATTACCTTGCCGGTGCTGTCAAAATAGTAGCCAAAAGCTTCACCGACCGCACCGTGGTCCATCAATTCCTTAATTTCTCGGGACAGCATCCCCCGACGGTGGGCCATTTCAGCGGCAGAACCGATGCCATGCAAAAAGACATCGGCATGGTGCAATAAACTTAAGAATTCTTTAATTTTCGGCTCATTAAGAATGGACTGGGCGGTCTCTTGCTGCAGATCATCCGGAACATGCAGCAACCGGTAATTGGCACCCAAGCCTTTCGCAATATTAGCGGCAACCGTATTAGCTTGAATCTCCACTTCTTCTCCCAAACCGCCCCGGGCCGGTAACACCAGCACCTGCCTACGCACTCCGGGAGCGGTTAAAGCGCCGGCAACTTCCGCTAAAGTAGTCCCCCCGGTAACCGCCAAAATCGAACCTTCCCGGAGCTGCTGACGTAAATAGTCAGCAGTAACCCGCGCCAGATCTTGCTTGACCGCCGGATTGACATCAACATCACCGGGAACAATAATCACTTTTTTAATACCAAACCCCTCAGCTAATTTCAGTTCCAGGTTGGTGATACCTTCCAATTCCCGAATATAATCTTCCATCCCCCACAATAAAGACTCACCGGCGGGAGTAACCCGCATTCCGGAGCTGTGGGATTCAATTAATCCTTGTTCCTTAAGGAGATCAACTTCATTACGAATTTTTCGTTCCTGTAAACGTAAATGTTCCGCCAGCGCCCGTCTGCCGATGGGCTGTAAAAAACGGATCGTCCGCAAAATCCGGTGCCTGGATAATACCAATGGAATAAGCTCCGGGACGATCTTATTTTGTAATGTTAAAAGTCTATCCATCTTCCACCAGTTTATACCGTTAATCTGCTAGTGGGATAAACCATGTCCCGCCTTGTTTAAATATGTCCCACTATGAAAGCAAAAAATTCATCCCTTTAATGACTTTTCTGCCGGGTAACATATCCGGTTTTATTCATTCTCGTCTTCTAAATAATTTCCTGCTTTTTCTGTAATTTTTTTTATATATTCCCGAATCTGACGCAAACGGTGGTTTACCGCCGACTTACTGAGCGGCGGTGAATGGTATTCACCCAACTCTCTCAGGCTGGCTTCAGGATGTTCCAGCCGCACTAGGGCAACGCTGCGTAAATTCTCCGGAAGCCGTTGAATTCCAAATTCCCGAATCATTTCGATCTGTTTCCAAGCTGCTGCCAGTGATTTACCAAGATTGGCGGTTTCACAATTGACCAAACGGTTGACTTCACCCCGAAGTTCCTTAATTACTTTAACTTCTTCCAGTTTAATCAAACCATGGTGGGCCTTGATCAGCGATAAAAATTTGCCGATTGCTTCACTGTCTTTCAAATAAACCGGAAATTGTCCCTTCCTGGAACTAAGTTTAGCCTTAAGGTGAAATAAACTCATCAAATAGACCAAACCGTTGGCAAAATCCTCACTTTGAGTTACTATTTCCAGGTGATAGGTTTTTTTCTGCGGATCAGTAATTGAACCGCCGGCTAAAAAGGCCCCTCTTAAAAAAGCAGCCCGACAGCAAACCTTCCGTACCAATTCCGGCCGGATGT
>DATCLA010000013.1:0-5299 GCA_036564195.1 Bacillota bacterium | reverse complement strand
TTCGCCACCGGACATAGTTCCACTTCGATTTCGGTTGCAGTCGGCCTGGCCAAAGCCAGAGATTTGGCAGGCAGGCACAATAAAGTGATTGCGGTGATTGGTGACGGTTCGATGACCGGAGGAATGGCTTTTGAAGCTATGAACCATCTGGGTCAACTCCAGACTAATCTGCTGATTGTGCTAAATGATAATGAAATGTCAATCTCCAAAAATGTGGGCGCCTTATCCCGCTACTTGACTCGGTTACGAACCAACCCCCGCCTGCGCCGCCTCAAATCCGACCTCCAAGAGCTGATTCAGAAAATACCCCGGGTGGGGCAGGCCACTGTCCGTTATCTGGAAAAATTGGAGGACGGCTTGAGTTTTCTGATAATCCCGGGAATACTCTTTGAGGAACTGGGAATTACTTATGTGGGACCCATCGACGGCCATAATATTGCCTTATTAAAATCGACTCTGAAAGATGCGGCGGAGTTACAAGGGCCGGTGTTGGTTCATGTGTTAACGACTAAAGGAAAAGGTTATCGTTTTGCGGAAGCAAATCCGCAGAAATTTCACGGTACCGGCCCGTTTCATCTGGATGACGGAATGAAGATCGTTACTGATAATGATAATAATGCAGTCAGTTACACTGATGTATTTAGTGATACTATTATCAGATTGGCCCGGGAAGACCGGCGCATTGTGGCAGTTACCGCCGCGATGGCTGCGGGTACCGGGTTACTTCCTTTTGCCCGAGAATTTCCGGAACGTTTTATCGATGTCGGGATTGCCGAAGAACATGCGGTGACCATGTCTGCCGGCCTGGCAAAAGAGGGGTTTCATCCGGTGGTAGCGATTTATTCAACCTTTTTACAACGGGCTTATGACCAGATTATCCACGACATCTGTCTGCAAAAGCTTCCGGTGGTGTTGATGTTGGACCGGGCCGGACTGGTGGGCGCGGATGGCCCGACCCATCACGGTGTGTTTGACCTCTCCTTCTTACGGCAGATTCCCAACCTGACTGTAATGGCGCCGGAAAACGGCGCAGAGTTCCGGAAGATGATTTATACGGCATTACAGTTGGGAAGTCCGGTGGCCATTCGTTACCCCCGGCGAAATGCCGAAGAACCTTACGATGAAGGGTTTCAAACTATCGCTGTTGGCAAAGGTGAAATCCTGCGAAGCGGGAGCGAGGTGGCGCTGTTGGCAGTAGGTGCCATGGTTAAAAATGCACAGGAAGCAGCGGTCCGGTTGCAAAGTTCCGGAATTAACTGTACGGTAGCCAATGCCCGCTTTGTGAAACCCCTTGACGAAGAGTTAATTCTCCGACTGGCTGCGGGACACCGGATTTTGGTGACGCTCGAAGAGAATATCGTTGCCGGCGGTTTCGGTTCGGCAGTGCTGGAATTATTGGCACAAAAGCAAGTTACTAATGTTCGTTGCCGGATCTTGGGAGTGCCGGACCAGTTTATCACCCATGGTCCTACGGATACTCTGTTAAAATTATGCGGTCTGGATGCCGAAGGCATCTGCCGCACAGTCTTGGAACTCTATGGGCTGGTCGCCGCCAAAGGTAAACAAGTGATGGGCGGCTGATCAAGATAAAATGGAGGATTGTTATGGAAAGGCGGAATTATAAATATTTCGACTTGATTCTAGGTTTGTTTGTCGCGATTTTACTAATCAGTAATATCGTTTCGGTTAAAGCAGTAAAAATACCGATTCCCTGGTTAAATACGGCGCTGACCTTTGATGGCGGTACCTTGTTATTTCCATTTAGTTATATTTTTGCTGATATTTTGACTGAAGTTTATGGCTACGAACGATCGCGGCGGGTCATCTGGTCCGGCTTTGCCGGCTTGGTATTAATGGCGGCAGTCGTCTGGCTGGTGGGAAGGATTCCTGCCGATCCCCTTTGGGAACACCAACAGGCTTACGAAGCGGTCTTAATGACGGCGCCCCGGATCGCTCTGGCCAGCATTGTGGCTTATTTTAGCGGCGAATTTGCCAACAGTTACATTTTATCCCGCTTGAAAGTAATCACCCGGGGAAAACGACTCTGGGTCCGGACGATTGGCTCGACATTAGTGGGGGAACTATTGGACTCGGTGGTCTTCGTTTACGGGGCTTTTTGGGGCGTTTGGGAGCACAGCCTAATCGTCAGTGTTTTTGTTTCTAACTATATTTTCAAGACCGGTTATGAGATTGTTGTGACTCCCCTTACCTATCTGATTACCGGTTGGCTGAAACGGGCTGAACAAGAAGATCATTATGATGTGGATGCCGATTACAACCCGTTTCGGTTGGGTTGACGTCGACGACCTTTTCAATACTTTTTATTACTGCTCCCATGCAGCAACCGGTATTACCGGGAAGTCTGTTCCCTCCTGCAAAGCTAATCCGCTATTACTTACAATTTATGCTTTAAGGTCAGTGCCTGCCACTGGTCTGTCTTAGTTTTCACTCTCCACCTCATAGGGCCAATCCTCAATCCCCCCCAGGTCATAGACTCTACAATAGCCCAGCTCTACCAGAGCCTGGGCTGCTTTTTTACTCCGTACTCCCGCTCGGCAGTAGACAATTATCAACGCCTGGCGGTCGGTTAACTTCTTTGGCGCTTCAGCGGTTAAACAGTCGAGGGGAATGAGAACGCTCTTCGGGATATGCCCTTTTGCATATTCTTCCGGAGTCCTAACATCAAGCAGGATAGGGGCGGGCTCCTTTTTCAATAAATCCCGGGCCGATTGGGGAGTGATTGTTTGCCACGACTGTTTGCTGGCGGTTTTACGGTCAGGGCTTTGCGGAGCGGACTTTGTTAGGATCTCGGCTTTAAGCTGCAATTTGGTAACCAGTTGGTCCGGGTCGTTGGAAAACACCTCGATTGCGCCGACAAATTCCCCGGGAAGTTTATCGGTTGTATCCAGGTAAATCTTTAAGAGAGCCTGTCCTCCCGGTTTAATCAATTCCGCTTCCAGTTCGGTCTTACTGCAGTAACAGGCAGCGGCGACTTGGTAGATGACCAGGTCGGCGTTGCCGGTATTATGGATGACGAATTCATGGCTGACCACCGCTCCCGGAGTTAATTCTCCAAAGTGATGAACGGAGTTGGGAACCGTGATCTTGGGGGCGGGTTTCACATTTGCTGCCCGGAGATAAGCTGATATTAATATGGAAAGTAGTACCAAGATTAACAGAATATATTTTTTCACCGGCCGCCTCCTTGGAAAGAGTAAAGGATGTAAATTGTGGTAACTGTTGTTATAAATAGTTTACCATAATTACATAATGATTCCAAACAAAACTTTATTACTAATTGTTAGTGAATCGATATTATCAAAGCGACATTTGTCAGATATTTAACTGGAAAAAATAATAGAATAAGCATTTAAAATCTGCAGGAAAATATTACATAATATAGAAATAACATGAAAAAGCAGTATCAATTATTGAATTTGTTGCAAAATCAACAAGTTCAATTTAGTTAACATAAAATTAGAAAGGGGTTGCTAGATGAGAAAACTGATAATAAGTATGATTTTAGGGGGATTGTTATTGACTGCCGTCGGTTGCGGCGGGGGTGGAGGGGGAAATGATATTCCTGGTACTGACCCTGTTCCAAGTCCTAATCTCAATCCTTATATTGACATAAGTAAGGTTGGAGAATATGAACTTAATTTATCCTATCAGACAACTACTAGCCGACAAAACCCTGATATAGTAACAATGACTATTACAAGTATTGAGGTACAGTCAGATAAAAAATTGAAAGTGAACTGTCGTTGGACTGAGAAAATAGTAGCTAGTGATACCGACTTTATTTATAAACCTGCTGATAAACCTTCTGATAATCCTAAAGATAAAGGTAAAACCGATTTTTATATTATTTGTAACGGGGACGCTAACAATATATATTATCATATTTCCGGTGGTGGAGCGGCTTATAATAAAACACGGTTAAGTTCATCTCCGGTATACGGATTTTATATTTTTCCACAACTGGGTAGTACAGTTCAAACCATCAGCTTTTGGGATAATGTATATGACAAAATGCTCGGTCCAATTATTGTTAAGCGCTAGAATGTAATATTTGTACTGTTAATTAGAGTTTTCGCTAACACTGGAGTGAAAATTGATAAATAGATCAGCTCTAGCGATAGTTAATTCATTTGCAAACTTGTAATATAAAAATACTTAATTGGAGGTTTACGATGCCCAAAATAGTATTAGCGATACTTTTTAGTGGAATGCTCTTAATTGGGGCGGGGTGCGGGGGAGGAAACGGTAATAAATATAGTAATAGCACCAATACTACTGGGAATTCTCTGATAGATAGTACTATAAGGTATTATTTTAATGAATATTTTGCTTCGCAGAAAACAGAAAACCTCAATAACAATATTTCAATGAGTAATATTTTAGCTGATAATGAAAATATATACTTAAATGAGAAGTTAAGGTCTACATTAAAAGAGGAAGCCAAAGCCTTCAATACTGGTTTTTCCGAATACCAATACAAAATTAAGTATAAAAACACTTCAATTACAGATAATACAGCAAACATTGATCTGGTTTTAGACTTAGATTTTAAATATACTAAGTCTAGCAATAGGCAATCGGGAATCTATGGGATCAATTATCAGATTACTCTGAAGAACGACGGCAGTCGGTGGGTAATTACTCAAATTGAATCTGACTTACCAAGGTTCCAGTCTTTTAAAGAGGAAGTCGAACGAAAAAAAGCACAATGCTCTTCCTTAAAAGATGCAATCGAACAAGTTAATCAAGAAATGCGCACTAGTTTTCAGATGATGCAACAACCTTTGTATCAACAAGGCAGTTCTTCATTTACACCTACCAGCGACTCCTTTAAAACTAAATCTGTTTATATCTCTTGTAAGGACTATAATTATTCTGCAGATAAGGCTGTAAAATATGCACTTGCATATGCTGAAAGTAAGAATGATAGGCTCTTTTATACAGCAAAAAAGAAAGAGAATCCCAATGTTGAAATGGATTGTACAAACTTTGTTTCGCAATGTATCTGGGCCGGTTATGTCGGCTTTGATGGAAATGAAGCTCTGGCCAAAGATAAAATTGCAAAGCAAATCGGAATGGTCCGAAATGAATGGCATGGTGGACCAGGCGGAGGAACGGGTAACTGGGAGAATGTAAATAAACTTTGGGACTATATGACAGACAGTAGTAAAGATGCTGGCCCTCGAGGTATAGGGCATAACAATTTAAAACCCTACTACAATATGAGTGTAAATGATATTAATATTGGAGATGTGTTACAATTTAGGAGAGATGCGGG
>DATCLA010000012.1:0-1900 GCA_036564195.1 Bacillota bacterium | reverse complement strand
GCGCGATTGCATGGATGTTCTCAAAAAGTTAAATGAAAGCTTTCCCGAACTCGCAGGTTTTGTGTTCTGGAGCGACGCAGGATACTACAACGTTGTTGACAATCTGAATGGAAAAGAGCTGATGGAGCACCCGCAAATTGTTACGGCAACTAAGTAGCGGATGGTTATTATCGTCGTGAGGCCTCAAAACCGATATCCAAGATACACCTGAACCACATTATTTTTCAGGTCAACATCCGGGATCATCGACGGCGGTGCTCCTGAAGGCGTGTCGGGTGTCTTCATCAACTTCCCAAAGCCCTTTTTTATAACCGGTTCCCTAATTTTCCCCGGACAACACTGATTAGTGATTTGTGATTTGCGATCACTGCTGTCCGGGATAAAATTAATCAAAGTCAAAAAGCTCTTTTTGAATAGATTCAGTGTGGTTTTTTGATCTTTTTCGATTGGAGGGGTTAGGGTTTTTACCCAGACAGTTTTAGGGCTAGTTGGTAATCGGATACGGATGTTCTTACCAGACTCCTCTCCGGGTTTTCGAGGAAGGAAATAAGATTCAGGTAATTGAACAAGTGGAGCCTCACTAGCTTGACCAGATTTGAGAATGCCCAACCTCTTTTTACTTGCCGTTTTATGACTTGAAAAAGTAAGTCGGTGATTAAGGCGCACCAGATTTGAATTTTGATCGCATTTTGGTTGTCACCCAAGAAGTACTTAAGTGGCATATTCTGCTTAAGTCTTTTGAAAAGCAGCTCTATACTCCATCGTTTCTTATAGGTTGCCGCAATGTGCGAAGCCTTTGAAGTCAAATCGTTAGTTATAAAGGAAAACGTCTTGTTGGTCTGCGGAGATTTGAACCGAATTCGTCTGCAAACCACTTTTTCAGCTTTACTCTCATCGGCGCCCATCCGGATGATTATGTCGGAGATCACTCCGGCTCGCTTTTGATTCCGATTGACTTTGTTTCTGCTTTTCACGCGAAAAGTGGTATACCGATGTAACCGGGTCACCCAAATGACATTCTCCCGGGTCCACTGATTGAATTGTTTAAAGTTCCTGTATCCCATGTCCATAATGACGGTGCTGCCCTCGGGGAAATTGAGGTGTTTAATGAAGATATTATCATTATTTGCAGCCGCTGAAAGGTGAACGATGCAGGCAGTCGGATTAGATTCCTGGACAGCCATATGCACCTTTAATCCCCCTTTTCGTCTACCATCAGCACCACGCATCCCTGCACCCTTAAAAACCTCTTGAAATAGCCGGATGGTTGTTGAATCGATGACATATACGGAATCCTTATTAGCTGGGCTGTCCGGGAAAAGTCGATCAAAATACGCCTTCAGGTCAAAATAAAGATCCCCAAATACCTTTTCGTCTCTAGCCGCATTGGCGTCTGACAAGGTGCT
This sequence comes from Bacillota bacterium, assembly GCA_036564195.1. GTDB lineage: Bacteria > Bacillota > UBA4882 > UBA8346 > UBA8346 > DATCLA01. The sequence continues at coordinate 494 of DATCLA010000012.1, read as the reverse complement.
TTTGGCTGGGAGTGAACTCAAATTGCAGTTATTCAACTTACCTCCCATTGCACACATCCCGGTCACTATCTCCCTTAAGGACTCGCAGTGCGCGCAGCATGAGAAAATCATTGTTACGAGGTGCGACCAGGTGTTGAACTTTTTTACGCCGAAATCAGCATCGTGACGGGAGATTACTTGCCCCACTACATCCTTTGGAAGTAATCTAATAATCTGTACAAAGGTCGGCTGTCCGGAAAAATGGGTACTTTTGTTCATGGGTTTTTGATTTGTGGAAAAACCAAAATACCCAGAAAAGGGCAGGTCTCACCGGACCTGCCTCTATTTTTTTCTAAAACTTATTCCGGACAGTAGTGATTAGTGATTATGAATTTTTGATTTAAGTCCCACGATTCAGTACCGCGTACTGCGATGCCAATTTAAACCATACGCTATGGCCAAATTCACACTGAAAACCAACCCCCAGGTTAAAAAAGTATTTGCCGGCTATCCGG
>DATCLA010000011.1:0-7157 GCA_036564195.1 Bacillota bacterium | reverse complement strand
ATTACTGAAATTAATATTGGTTAAGACTTTTATTCTTCTAAGTAATTAGTTAATTTTGATTCGAGTTTTGAGACTACTAAATTCCTAAATTTACTGGGGATTATCATCATATATGGTGTTTCAAGATTGAGATGGGAAATTAGGCAAATCAATGCAATTAGAGATTATTATGAAAGGAGTGAAATTCATGGCTGACTTAGAACGCCAACTTGCCATGGAACTGATGCGGGTTACCGAGGCTGCCGCTTTGCGCGCCAGCCGCTGGTTGGGAAATGGCGATAAAGAAAAGGTAGATCAGGCTGCTTCCGATGCGATGCGGGGGATGCTGGATTTGATTCCCCTTAAAGGAACGGTAATTATCGGTGAGGGTGAAAAAGATAAAGCTCCCATGTTGAAGATCGGAGAGCAGGTGGGTGATTGGAAAGAGGGTTCTCCCGAGGTAGATATTGCGGTGGATCCAGTCGATGGCACTCGCCTGGTGGCTAACGGTTTGCCGAACGCTTTATCAGTGGTTGCCGCCGGCTCCAAAGGGTCGCTATTGCCTTTTCCCAGTTTTTATATGGAAAAACTGGCTTGCGGTCCGGCTTTAAAAGGCAAACTTGACATTAATGTCAGTGTCCGTGAAAACCTGAAGGTAGCCGCTGCTGTCCTCAATAAGAATATCAAAGACCTGACCATCATGATCCTGGACCGGGAACGCCATCGCCAATTGATTCAGGAGGTTCGTGAAACCGGAGCCCGGATTAAACTGATCGGTGACGGTGATATTGCCGGAGCAATTTCTACAGCAATGCCGAATAACGTTGATATCTATCTGGGAGTGGGCGGCGCTCCGGAGGGAGTTATTGCCGCAGCTGCCTTACGTTGCCTGGACGGTGAGATCCAAACCCGGTTTTATCCTCAGAATGACGAAGAGAAGCGGCGGATTAAAGCTTCTGGTTTTGACGTTGATCGGGTCTATTTTACCGAAGATTTGGCTAAAGGCGATAATCTTATTTTTGCGGCTACCGGTATTACTTCCGGTGAATTGTTAGAAGGGGTAAGTTTCGGTAGTTTTCTGGCAACAACGCATTCGGTTGTGATGCGGGCTAAGTACCGGACGATCCGTTATATTAAAGCGATTCATAACTTGAAATATAAAACCATTCCGTCCCGGGAACGCAATACGGAAGAAGAAGTATGAGTTGGGTGACTGCCCGCTTTTACCGGAGAAGCGTGCTAACAACCCCCTGATTTTCGAATTGAAAGCTCAGGGGGTTAATATTACTTCGAAACAGTCAAGAATAATAAATAGAAATTATTTTGCCTGCAAGTAACCTTCGGCTTTGAGCAGTTCGGCACTTAACACTCCGCCGCCGGCGGCGCCGCGCAAGGTGTTGTGGGATAAACAGACAAACTTGTAGTCATAAAGATTATCTTCACGGAGCCGTCCGATGGCAATACCCATGCCACCGGCTAAGTCCCGGTCCAGTCGGGTCTGGGGACGGTTGTTTTCCTCAAAATATTTGAGGAAGGGTTGCGGCGCACTTGGTAGGTTCAGCAGTTGCGGTTGGCCTTTGAAATTAGCCCATGATTCAAGGATTGCTGCTTGGGACGGTTTTTGCTCAAACCGGACCGATACAGTGGCCAAGTGGCCGTCGGATACCGGAACCCGGATACATTGGGCGCTGATCACCGGGGCAGTTGCATTGATAATTCCGAAATCTCCCACTTGGCCCCAGATTTTTAACGGTTCTTGTTCACTTTTTTCTTCTTCACCACTAATATAAGGGATGACATTATCCAGCATTTCCGGCCAATCTTTAAAAGTTTTGCCTGCTCCGGAAATTGCCTGATAAGTTGAGACTACTACTTCCTTGAGGCCAAAACGACGCAAGGGATGGAGCGCCGGTACATAGCTTTGCAGGGAACAATTGGGCTTAACAGCGATAAAACCGGACTTAGTGCCTAAACGGCGGCGCTGGGCTTCAATAATCCGGAAATGGTCCGCATTAAGCTCCGGAATCACCATCGGGACATCCGGAGTAAAACGGTGAGCGGAGTTATTGGAGACCACCGGAGTTTCAGCTTTGGCATAAGCTTCCTCCAGTTTTTTAATTTCGTCCTTGGGCATATTCACTGCACAAAAGACAAAATCAACTTCATTACTGATAGTATCGATCGCCGCGACGTTTTTAACCGTTAAGTCACCGATCCGCTCCGGAATGGGCTGTTCCATAACCCAGCGTCCCTCTAGGGCTTCGGTATAAGTTTTTCCGGCGGAACGGGCGCTGGCAGCTACGCATGTCACTTCAAACCAGGGATGATTCGCTAATAAGGAAACAAAACGTTGGCCTACCATGCCGGTGGCACCCAAAATACCAACTTTCAGCTTTGATTCCATTTGGTCTTCCTCCTAAAAATGGACTAGTGAACTCTTATAACATTAGTTATTAATATTGTATTTCAAGTTATGTTAGCATAAAAATTGTTAAAGTACAAGGAACTTATTTTAAAGTTAATCAAAACTTCTACTATTAGGTTTTTCGGGCCTGCAATAACAATCAGCCGATCTTTCAGGTCTGTAATTATTCCGTATTTCTTCAGTTCTTAACATATTGATCTGATACCAACTTAACTACTTGACGGTATAAATTCTTCGCAGGCATTTAAATCACTAATTTGATTCCAGCACTACTGCGGTTCCGGAGACGGTGACCATTAACATATTTCCGCCTTGACCTAAAACCTCATAGTCAACATCCACTCCGACAACGGCATTGGCCCCCAGGGCGGCCGCTCTGCGTTCCAATTCCCGTAAGGCGGTTTCTCGCGCTTCAATTAATTCACCTTCATAAGAACCGGAGCGTCCCCCAAAAAAATTAGAAAGGCCGGCAGCAAAATCTTTGAGAAAATTAACGCCGGAGATGACTTCGCCAAAAACAACTCCTTTGTATTCAATAATCTTCTTACCCTCCACTGCCGGAGTAGTAGTTATGATCATTTTCAAACCTCCACTAGTATTGTTATTAACCGTTACTATTATATCCGATCCGACCGGATCGGAAAAGAATAATTTAAAACTGCGGAAGCATGAAAAAAAGCACTACTACCGGAAGATATCCGACAGTAGTGCCGGTCTTGATATTCTACTATATTATTTTTCAAATTTTATTGACGTTGCAGGTAAATTATGGCGGAAGTTAACGGTAAAACTATTCCCAGTATATAGTATTAATTAAAAACACCCGGAACAGTTATTTCTTTGCAAAGGAAACCGGTAATTAATAAAAAATTCCAAAGGAATGGCTTCAGCTAAGGTTCGATAGCCTTGAGGGTTTAAGTGCAAATGATCACCGGTATCAAATTCGGCTGCGAGAGAGGTGGGTTTTGCCGAGTCGCGTACTGCTTTATCAAAGTCGATTACTCCGTCAAATCTGCCGCTGGTCCGGATCCAGCGGTTAACCTTCTGGCGGGCGGCTTCCCGGAATCCGGTTTCATCAAAGTAAGATGATCCGGCAAAAGGCAGTAACGTTGCTCCATAAACAATAATGTTTTGAGCATGTGCCCGCGTGATGATCTGTTTGTAGGCGGCAATAAGATCCTCAGCAACCTGGTCTTGAGCTTCTTTGGTGGCTGCGGCGGTTCCAATGTCGTTGATCCCTTCAAAAACGATTAACCAACGGGCACCGCTCTGTGCCAAAACATCCCGGTCCAGCCGGGCTAATCCATTCGGTCCCAGACCGTCGTTTAAGACCCGGTTTCCTCCAGCCCCCTGATTCAATACTGCAATTTTAGAAGTAGACGGATGACGCTGTAATCTTTGGGAAAACAGGTCCGGCCAGCGGTCATTTTGGTTGGTCGTCGAACCTCTGCCGTCGGTAAGGGAGTCGCCTAGGATCACAACAGCAGCTGCTGTGTGTTCGGCCCACACTTCAACACAGCTCAGAAAGTACCAGTGGTCGGTACTAGTGGCGCCGGGAAGATCCACCTCTGAAACATGGTCTCCGGCAAGCATGTAGGAGGTAGTCCGGGAACCAGGGTGGGAAGTAATGTTATTTGATGGTTGCCCTTTGGCAGTGTAAATCGTTACAGCCAAATTTGACAAGGGTGCCAGGTCAAATCTGACCGGGTCCGAAACGATCTGTGCGCCAGCAGGAATGGTAACCGCGGCCCGTCCATTAAAGGTTAACGGTTTCTCGCTTTCAGGACGAATCGCACTACCCCCGACTCTCCCGTCACCGGGAAGAGCGATACTGGCTTTGGAGATGGTGAGCGCGGTATCACCAAAAGCATTGGAAAACCTGACCCTTAGTAGCTTTCCACCGATAGAAACGTGGATAGTTTGCCGGAGGGTGGTGTCAGGAAATACTAGTGACGGCTGGGTAAATGGCTCGGGTGGCATATTATGGGGTTCCGTCAGTTGTGGCATCGCTACCCAGGTAGCCACCCAGTGCCCAGCCGATCCTACGGGAAGGTACTTAGCCTCTACAACCATTGGTAGTACTAATAAACCGCTAAGCAGACACAATACCAGCCAGTTTCTTTTCATCTTTCCTTCCTCCTTATTCCCTAAAATCAGAAAATGTATATCAGTAATTAGTTATAATGAATCCCATTCCTGCCATTTTTTATAAGAAGTTTATCTAAGGTTAATTAAAGCAAAACATGGGATTTTTCTTTCCGGAACTGGTTGGAGAAGATGAGGGGATAAAATTTAGTTCTGCCTCCAAAAGGGGCTTAAGTTTCAAATAAAGGAACAGTTTGCCCAATTCTATGGGTTCTACGAAAACCGGGATAATTCTCCGGTACCGAGCAAAGACGGCCTCATGCCTCTCGGCTTTTAGGGAGAGAGCTTCGAAAATGGAGATCTTTGTCAAGCGAGTATTTTGTTTTCCTGTAAGGTTTTTAACCGCATCACCGTGATAAAAGCCCGGACAATTTCCGGATCAAACTGAGTCCCGGCAAAACGTTGCAATTCTTGAAAGGCTTCCTCCTGAGTGAAACACCTTCCGTAACTCCGTTCGGAAAGCATTGCATCGTAAGAGTCGGCTACACATAAGATTCTTGCTCCAAGGCTGATCTTGTTACCGGCTAGGCCGTCGGGGTAGCCGCTGCCGTCAAACCGTTCATGGTGATGTCGGACAAAGTCGGTTAGGTGATCCATATCTTCCAGGGGCTCTAGAATATTTTCGCCGAAAACCGGATGATTACGGATTATACATTTTTCTTCTTCCGTTAGTGGTCCGATCCGGTTCAAAATCGACTTGGGAATTTCGATTTTTCCAATATCATGAAGGAGACCGGCGTATTGAAGAATGGTCACTTCCTTGGGGCTAAGATTAAGCGTTTCGCCGATTAACACTGCGTAACCGGAGACCCGCTCCGAATGGCCCACCGTATATTTATCCTTGGTGGAAATAGTACTCAGTAATGCCTTAAAAACGCCGATTAATTGTTGGTGATCCGAACTGATTCCTTTACGGATTTGCAGGATTACATCCTGGTAGAAGTGTATTTTATTTTTACCTAAATTTTTAGCGTGATATAAAGCCATATCCGCCTGATAGAGCAGCTCGTCGGAGTTTTTCGCCATTTCCGGGCAGATTGACATTCCCATAGATAAAGTAACTTTATTCTGAATATCTTTGGGAAAATATTCATGTTTTAGTCTTTCGAACGCTTGTTTCATCCGACAGGCGATCTCGCGAATAGTTGCTAAATCCTTTACCGGTAGGATAATTGCAAATTCATCACCACCGCAGCGACAGATAATCAGGGAATCTTTATTAATGAATTGCAGTAGCGCACCGGTTCCTCTCAATACCTGGTCACCGCATTCATGACCGAAAATATCATTAAAAGTTTTAAAATCATCAATATCCAGCAGAATCAGACCCAACTGGTAATGGCCTTTGATTGCCAGTTGGGTTTCTTGTTTTAATGATTCGATAAAGTAACGTTGGTTAAAAAGCCCGGTTAATTCATCAGTAATTGCCAATTGCTGCAGCTTCTTTTCTTGCTTTTTTTGCTTGGTAGTGAGGATGGCAACAATACTAATTGAAACGGCTGTAAAGGTTTTGGTGCACATGGCGATGATGAAGTCAACGAGCGGTTGATTTAGATAGGAACAGATGATATCAAATAAATCCCGGGCCATTAAGATACAGACTACTGCCAGACCAAGGTAGCTGAAACGTAATACCCAAAAGAAGGCAGTGGTGGATTGGAGTGAGGCAAGGATCCCTTTATATTCATGGGGAACCGCAATCAGGATTGCAGTCCACAAAATATAAGCCAGCCCATAGACTGCAAACTCCGCTTTCCGGGCGATACAGTTAAAATAGTCTTCGCCTAATTGTTTAAAGAATGACTTTAAGTCTAAAATCTGCCGCAGCATGCGAAACATTTGCTCTCCCAAACCTTAAAAGAGAATACCATCAAAAATCATTCAATACCTAACGGTAAAATCCTCCTTAAATGTTATAATAAGACATCAATCTGATCGAAATTATCGTATTAAATTTTACTGATTTGTCATTATAAAACTCTTAAATAAATTATTTTAATTTGGTTTTACCTTTATTATCAAGGGAAAATTGGCGGTTGCTAAGCAACAGAAAAACCGCCATGAGGTATTAAAGAGGCGGTTTCTGCTATTGTTTCGGATTCTTTTAAAATTGTTATAACAAATCTTTCCGTAGTTGCTCTCCTGATTTTGGCGACAAATAGGCAAAGGGGATGTCAAATACAGTGAACGCACCGGTTTTTCCTTCTAAAGCCAACCGATAGACGGCACGGGCGTAAGCAACTAAGACGCTGCCGGTAAATTCGGGATTACTGTCCAATGTTAAACTGAATTCAAGCCGTTGTTTGGTTTGGAATCCGGTTTTACCGGTTCGGATCACAAATCCGCCGTGTGGCATACCGGAGTACTCCGTTTCGAACTCCGCTTCACTAATAAAATGGACTGTAGTGTCGTAGTCAGCGAAGTAATTCGGCATCTCCTTAATTGCCCGTTCGATTTGGGCCAGATCCGCTCCGGGTTTTGGTACAACATAGCAGACACGGACGTGTTTTTCCCTCGGGCTGAGGTCAGGATTAACTCCGCTGCGGACCAGTTCGATAGTTGTTGCTATCGGTATAGTATATTGAATGGCGTTTTTAACTCCGGGAAT
>DATCLA010000010.1:0-15486 GCA_036564195.1 Bacillota bacterium | reverse complement strand
GTCCTATACCAGTCCGTAATCTCGCTCTCGCTACCTTGGTTTAATTTTTAATGTCAAATAAACTTTAACATTATGATTATATTATTTCAAGTTATTCTGCCCGCACGAGCCGGAAAAGTTTATCTAAAACCGAATCCAGCTTCGTTTCATCCCATCTTTTCTTCTTATAAAGTTCAGCCCCGCAGCGATTGCAATATTCCTGACCGGAAATAACCTTATTTCCACAATCAATACAGCGCATTAAGATTCCTCCATTGATTTAGATTACACAGACACTCCAGCCTCACGTTAAATCATTCAAGGCGGTCAGTACCCAACAGTCTGGAAAAAACTGAGTGTTTCCTAGTTACGTCACGACGCAGTCTTTTATAAAGTGCGGCGCCACAGCGGTTACAATACTCTTGCCAAGAATTAATCTTGTTTCCACAATCATTGCAATACATTGATCATGCCTCCATTGATTTATCGTACGTGACCTAATTTATGCGACCGGGGTTATAATATGCAAAGTTTTTTTGAGAGGAACCATGCTAAATGCTTTTTTTTACCGGATATTAATTGAATACTACTGTATTGTTCTTTACCTACCACAATCTCAAAATCCGCGGTGATATTAGGTAACCCCCTTTTGATTATCTCTGCTACTTGGCACTTTTCAGCATTCCAGGCCAACGGAGTCATTGCGATTCAATGATCAGTAATTGCATTACATAAACAAACGTTATAGCGGCAACGATTCTTGGTTATAACTTGAAAGTTAACAAGGTGAAAATTATGCCGTTTCGGACAGAGCAGACTTTGGGCCTGATTAGATGCGCATCGCCCGGCCGCAAACGGGACACCTGAATAAATTGCTGTTACTTTCCAGCAGTCTTTGGGTTAGCACGATTTTTTAACCAATTGTAATTACCACTCACCATTAAATCAGCGATTGGACAAATTTCATAGGTTGCCCTCAACCATTGTCCCTTGCCTGTTGCCGATTGCTCGTTACCGGATTTGCAAGCTCTAATGTATAGTTCCGCTCCCTACCGTGATTCAGTTAAGAAAAAACGTTATTAATGACTTAATGTTTAAAAAAATGATCAAAGCCCCGACTAAAAACATTAAAACGCGCGGCGCTATCTTCTTACAACCAAAAGCAGCTAACGGAGCAGCCAACATTCCCCCCAATGCCAGTCCGGCCACTGCCTTCCAATGCTGTTTCAACCCCAAGATTGTAACAAAAGTAGTCACCTGGGCCACAGTTACAAAAAATTCAGCCACATTAACCGTTCCCACTACAAAACGGGGAGGTTGGCCAGCAGCCACCAGACTTGAGGTGACAATCGGGCCCCAACCACCTCCGCCAATCGCATCAAAAAAACCGCCGGTTAACCCCAACAGCCATGCTTTACTATTGGAAAACACTTGAGAATTGCTTGTTTTAAAGACTTTAACAACTATGATAATTCCCATAATAACTAAGTATCCATTGATAAAGGGTTTAATCACTTTGGTAGAAATATTAGTAAGCAAATACGCTCCTACAATTCCCCCCAGCACGCCAGGGATTAATAATTTCTGTAACAGCTTCCGGTCAATGTTGTTAAAACTCAGATGGGATATTCCGGAAACCAATGTTGTAAAGACTTCTGCCATATGTACACTGGCGCTGGCGATCACCGTTGGTACCCCGGCATAAAGCAGAAACGTCGTCGAACTGACTCCGTAGGCCATTCCCAAAGCGCCGTCAATTAACTGAGCAAAAAATCCAACAATTACAAAGATTAGCATTTACCAACCCCCATTGTTTTTTTATCTATTTCAATGTTAAACAAAATCAACATTTATTGGTGTTTCGATACTTTCATCCTCATTCCTTGCCCGAATCGAAACATTTACTATTTGTAAACCATAGCCCAAGCCTTACTCGGGACGTAAAAACTGTCTGTTTTTAATTAACCGGCAAAAGTCAGGTTAGAATAAAGTTAAGATCTTAGTATTTATTTCCTAATATTGAATAATCATGCAATTTATGGTACTATAAAAATAAAAAGGAAGTGTTTTATGTGGGATTTTTCAGTTTAAAAGCGGTTTGTGGTATTTGCGGTAACGAAGCAGGCCTAAATCGGTATAAAGTTGCCCGTTCAGATGCTTGGATTTGTCCAGCGTGTTTAAAAAAGGCCGGTGGAATGATGAAAGTGAATGTGACAAAACTGACTATTGAAGAAATAAAAGAATTAATTGACGGTAATGAGCAGCAGCAAGCGCAACGCGCCGATAAGCTTGAAAAAAATCCCCTTCAGTTAGCAGAAGGTATGTACAATTACTGTAAACAAAACGGATACGGTTCAGGGTGGAATGAAAAATGGGGTGTTAAACACTTTCAAGTGATAGAAAAATCTTTAATGGATAAAGAGGAAGTATTAATGACCTTTATTGGTCTGCATAATTATGAATCACCGACTAAGCATGATAATTATTTTGCCTATGCCATTACCAATAAACGGATTATTATGGCTCAAAAAAATATGATTGCCGGAGAAAATTTGCAAACTGTCTATCTGGATAATATTAACGATATTACCTTTAAATCCGGGGTTTTATTTGGCGTTATGACAATTGATACCATTAAAGAAACATTTAACGTTGGTCTCAATAAAGAATCGGCACAGAAAATCAATGCCAAAGTACACGAGGTGCTTGATCAGCTGAGAAATGCAAACAGCCAATCATCCCAGCCAGTTCAGGCAGGTATATCTGTGGCGGATGAAATCAAAAAGTTTAAAGAATTACTTGATGCAGGAACTATTTCGCCTGAAGAATTTGAGGCAAAAAAGAAACAGTTATTAGGGTTATAAGTATGGCCTTTGGAATGATCCGGCTAAAGTCCATACCGAATTGACGGCTATTAAACAACTGGGGTTACCGATAATCGTCGCTGAATTCGGTTACAATTATCAAAATAGTAGCAACAATAACCTGGATAAAACAAACTGTAATTGTAATGATATAAAAGGATACGGAGTGGAATTCAGATCCGCTCCCAACTCCAAAGGCATATCCGCCATCTATGTCAACTGCCTAACAGTCCAATAATATTTATTAATAGAATGCCAACCAGGCCCCGGGCAACTGCTCCGGGGCTCCTTTTAGGAGCGATTTTCAGTTTGAAAGTCGCTTCTTTTTTGCTTTCTCCATCACCCTCAAACCTTCAACACATTTACCTGAAAATAATTAAGTTCTAGTGAATGCCATTCCTTGCTAAAGATTCATCGCCAAATCCAGGTATTCCCCTTCAAAACCCACTATCCTTAACTACCAGTTTCACCTTGGTGCTGCGTCCCTGATCATCCTGGCAGACGACCCAGTGCTCGCCTACTTCCGGGGGATAAAAAAGCTTTTCTCCCGGTCGGACCGTCCCCACCAACTTACCGTCGACAAACCAGTACAACTTATGGACATCATTGGGAGCAGCCGCTTCCAGACAAATTTTCTGGTATTCGGAAGCGATACCTTCCCGCAACTGATATTGAAAATTCGCTGCAGGCGAGCGGATTACCGGAGCTTGCCCCGGCAGTACCTGCTGCCATTCGGGCAGTAATTCCGGAATCGCTTCCGGGGGAGTGCCGTTGCCTTCCATCCAGGCGGCAACCCGCGGCGGCCATTTGATATAAACTTTTTCAACAGTCTGGCGGGCGGTAACGTAGTGCGGCGGGAGCCGGTAACCCGTTTGGGCGTCGATGAGAAAACTCTGATGAAATGTGCATTCCTGTTGCAGCGCATGGTCCACCAGACACAGTTCAGTGACCCGGGTCCGGCAATGCCGGCCGGGGACTTGGCCACTGACCGCGCAGACCTGCCGGGTTCCCACCGAATCCGGGCGCTTAAACCAACCTCTGGTATTACCGCCAATTTTATTGAAAATGTCAAATAACAGTGGGGCTGCTGCTTCGGTACCGATAATGCCGGGTTTACCTTCCCCGGAAAAGTTGCCGACCCAGACCCCTACGGTATAGCGGGGATTGTAACCGATACTCCAGGCATCGCGGTGACCATAGGAAGTACCGGTCTTCCAAGCGATCCGGGGTAATGATGTGAACTCCCAACAAGTCGGCAGATCCGGCCGGGTTACCCCGGTTAAAATATCCGTAATCAGATAAGCCGCTCCCGGGCTGAATAAGCGGACTGGTTCCGGTGTCACTTGCTCCCGGTACATTTTGGGCAAGCGATAAAGGCCTTGATTAGCCAGGCTTGAGTATAATGCGGTAATTTCCAACAAAGTGACCTCGCACCCTCCCAAAGCGATGGTTAAACCATAATGGTCCTCGGAGGCAACGGTTGAAAATTTCGCTTTGCGCAACAGCCGGTAAAGCCCATTATCACCCAACATCCGCAACAGGTTAATCGCAGGAACATTTAAAGAGCGTTCCAGGGCTTCCCGGGCCGAGACGGTTCCGTTAAATTGCCGGTCATAATTTTCCGGCGAATAACCGCCCCGAAAATCGATGGGTACGTCTTCCAGGTAATGCTGGGTTGAAATCAAACTTTGGTCCAATCCCATGGCGTAAATAAATGGTTTTAACGCCGAACCCGGGGAGCGGGGCGCTCGGTATCCGTTAACCTGTCCGGAGGCAGCCTGGTCGTGAAAGTCGGCGGAACCCGCAGCAGCCAGCAGTTCATTGGTGCGGTTGTCAATCACCACCACCGCCCCATTGGTAATTTCTTCATTACGTAACTTCCGGATATGGGATTTCAGTAAATTTTCCACCATTACCTGGAGTTTTAAATTTAGTGTGGAATAGACCCGGGAATCATCCGGGTGACTGCGCTCGATTTCCTCACAAAAATGAGGAGCGATCATCGGCAGTTCCTGACGGCGTTCCGGAATAGCTTCCAATAACGCTTCCTTATATTCAGCCTTGGTAATTAAGCCTCTTTGGTAAACGATGCGCAAGACTTTATCCCGGGCGCGCCGGGCCCGTTCCGGGTAAAGGTCCGGCCGGTAGGCGGTGGGGGAATTCGGCAGCGCTGTTAAAAGCGCCGCTTCACCATAACTTAGCTGGGACGGCTCTTTGCCGAAATATAACCAGGCCGCTGCCGCCACCCCTTCAATGTTGCCGCCGTAAGGCGCAATGTTGTAATAAATCTCCAACAATTTACGTTTCCCGAAACGTTGTTCCAGTTGGATCGCACGGAGAATCTCAATTAATTTGTTCCACCAGTTCCGGCTTTTCGGCTCCATCATTCGGGCGATCTGCATTGTCAGGGTGGAACCTCCCGAAACAATCCGTTTCCTGGTGAGGTTTTGCCGCAAAGCCCGTACCATGGCAAAGGGATTAATGCCAGGATGCCAATAAAACCAACGGTCTTCGTAAGCAATTTGAAACTTTTGCAACACCGGTGAGATTTGATCCAATGCAGTCCGGACCCGCCACATATCATCCCGGGAGGTAAAAGCCCGCAACAGCCGGGCTTTTCTATCAAAGACCAGCGTCGAAGTAGGCCGGAACAACCTCTGCTCCGGCAAAGGGATTACAAACATAATCAGCTTAAAACAAAGGAAAGATAGGAGTGTAATCACTCCTACCCTTCGCACTTTTTCGTTCTTAACCAACTCCCGGATTATCCGGAGGTTGGTGAGAGTTTCAATTAATTTGCATCCCTGCAGCATCCTTAATCTCTCCCGATGGTAATCTGTCCGCTTGAAGTGTAACTGTTGATCTCCGGTTCATACATGCATTCCGCTTTCACTGACGGCAGTACAAATTCACCGCAGGTTACTGCCCGTAATGCATAATAGAAATGGTAGACGCCACGCTGGGACAGACTGGCGAACAGAATTAACCGGTCATCACGAATATCCATGTAATTGGGAACGATAGATTTATCGGATATCCAGGTCAGACTGGCATTGTTGGCTAAGCGGGGGTTGTCAATCTCCAAACCGCCCGGCAGCAGGTCGACAATAGCCAGGTTCTCCAAATTGTCCTGCATTGTATTGATGGTTAAATGCGCTACCAGCAAGTCACCTTGGCGAATTTGAGAAGGATCAATCCGATCGCCATGCCGGTCCAGGTACTCACGGGTTACCCGAACGCCATAACTGGTTTCGGGAACATCCTTTTGCAGCGGGACACCGCTGGCTTTCAGGTAATAGTAACATTCTCCTTTACCGGTGATCGTCACTTTGATCGGACCCTTGCCCAAACGGGAGTCTTTCAAGTTCACAATCCGCTGATGGTCAAAGGTAGCAATCTTGGTATTATTGACCCAGACCTCCCCTTGATAGCCCCCTTCACTCTTCTGCTTATAAATCTTACCCAGAGCCATCAGGGCAAAGGCATTTTCTTGGGTAGTCCCCCAGCGTCCCGGTTTGGCTGCTTGCGCCAACCGGTTAACCAATTTGAAGATCGTCGGATTATGCGGGTCGATATCCGCCAAAGCGCTTAAGATTATCGCGTCTTCACGGATGGCCGAATTGAAGTTGCCACCGGTTTCCCGCACTCCGTTGGAAGGGGCAAAGGTCCGGGGCAGCAATTGCCGGGCGGTCTTCCGGTCACCGGCGTAGTAGTAGGCTGCCGCCAGTTGGGCCCGGGAATAATCGTTCAGTTTCTCCCAGGCCAGATTCTTTAAGTAAGCCATGGAACTCAACTGGGCCTTACCCGCCAGACTTAACACATAAAGGGCATAGATCCGGGTCTGTAACCGGTATTCCGAATTGTCACTGACTTTAGAGATGTTTTGCAGGTTTTTCAACATCAGATCATAAACCCGGTCCGCCACCGGATAACCGGCTTTACGCGCCTCTACCAGAAAGTGGCTGGCATAGATGGAACTCCATTCATTACTGTAAGACTCGCCGGGCCAATAGGAGAAGTTGCCGTCATGCAATTGCATCGCCGCTAATTTTTCAATACCCTGGTTGATATAGTAATCGGCATTACCGCCTTGGAACACTTCACTTTGAGCCGCTTCGGCCAGATTATCAAAGTATAATAACGGGAACAATTTGGAAGTGGTCTGCTCCACGCAACCATGGGGATAACCCAGTAAATATTGTAAACTGCCGGCGAACTTCAGACCTGGGAAGGGAGCCAGGGTCAACTGGTAACTGGCCGTACCCGGCAGCCATTTGTTGGCCGCAGTGATGGTCAACGGAGTTTTAACCGTTATCGAGCCGGACCGGGTTTCATTAACTAACGGAACCGCCGGACGTACCGCCAACTCCTCCTGAACTTCGCAATCTTGTTTGTTTCCCGTTGCCTGCACGGTAAACGACAGTTTGCCGACACCGTTACGGGCTTCCATCTCAAAGTAGACCAACCGTTCTTCCTGGTTTTTCAAAGTTAAAGTCTGCTGGCTACTGTTTAATAAAGTCACCGGCCCTTTGGCGTCGAGACTGACCCGGAACTCACCCGGTTTACCGGTGCCGTTGAAGACCGATACCGGGACGGTGAAACGGTCGCCCCCGGCGACAAAACGCGGGAAAGTCGGTGAAATAACGATCGGGTCGCGCACGATTAGCTTCTTCTGCCCCGCACCGAAATCGCTGCCGGATGCCGCCACCGCCATCAAGCGCAATGTCCCGTTAAACTGCGGAATTTTCAGTTTAATCCGGGCTTCGCCGTTCCGGCCGACTTTAACCAAACCCGACCAAAGTGACACCGGTTTGACTCGTTTTACCGAAACCGGGTTAAGGTTACGTTTGCGTACCCCATCCACATCAGCATCGCCACCCGGTGAGCTTTTGGGTTTAACCGACTCCACCTCGGGTAGAATCATGCCATAGAGATCATAACTGTTAATATTTAAACTCCGTTTACCGTAAAAGAACTTCGTCGGGTCCGGGGCCTCATAATTAGTCAGCTGACAGATACCCTCATCCACCGCAGCCAAGGTCAGATAAGTCTGGTCGGAACTACGGTTAAGTTTAACCCGTACTTCCAGTTCCCGTTTGGGCCGGACTTCGTTGGGTACTTTCAAGTCAACCTGCAATTTCTGGTCGCTACAATCTACCTGCAGCGGCACGGTACCATAAGCGCGCACCGGTGCCCGTTTCTCCAGGGACTTGATGGAACGGATTAAATGGACTGAAACATAGACATTGGGTTTGTACTCCGCTTTAACCGGAATACTGACCACCCCGGAGTTTTCCTTAAATTCCACGATCTGATAATCATAGACCTTCTCCCGTTCCACCGTGACTAATGCTTTGCCCGAAAAAGGTGCTTTTACCTGAAGTTTAGCTTGTTCTCCAACTTTATAGGTTTTCCGCTCCAACTCCAAATCGACCTTCTCCGGGGCCTCCATGCTCCAGGGACTGTAGCCCCAGCCGGAAGCATAGAAACTCGCCACCGCCCGTGCGGCACCGTCGCAGTCTTTTAACACAATCTGATAACGGCCATAATCTTTAGGGATATATTGATAAGTTTGTTCCTTTTTGCCTGCTGTCAGCGTCCCGCGGTAAACCCGCTCTTTCTCCTCTTCGGAGACATATTCGTACCTTCCGGATTCATTCTTCCGGTAAATGGAGTTCCAGGTAATCCGATAAACCTCCAAGTCCAGAGTGGCCTGGTCAACGGGACGACCCTGTGGATCAACCACCACATATCTTATGGAATAGGGTTTGCCGATTTCACAGTAAGATTCGTCGCTTAAGGGCTTAATCCCGATATAACGTTCATAGGCATGCAGGTCAACTGCTTTATAACTGCTGACTGCTCGACCGCTGTCCTCCAATACCGTAGCATGGAAGATCGCCCGGATCTTAGCCGGCGGAGTCAACCCGTCGGGAAAGTCATAGGAGTAGGTAGCGACACCGGACTCATCCAGTTTACTCTCGCCCAACTCCTGTTCTTTAGTAGTAAAAGGTTGTTCCGGATCACCAAAGACAAAAGTAGTGAAGCTGGGTGCGGTAAACTTCACCGGTTCCAGGATTACCTTCAACTCGGAACGGCGTCCCGCCGCCGGCGGGCCAAACAGGTTCATCCCCTCTACCCTAATCTCGGCATGATCCCCTGCAAAATATTCGCTCCGATCCGTTTTGGCAGTGACTTTAATGCGCTCCGGCATAAAGTCTTCCACACTAAAGCTCGTTGATCCGACGATCTCATCGGCAACCAGTAGATTAGCCTGGTAACGTCCGGTCTGAGCATACTCGGGGATGGCAAAGCTAAACTCGCAACAGCCCCGATCGGCCGTACTGCTTTTATACTCCTGAAAGATCCGGCCGTCCGGTTGTTTGATTTCCAAGCGGACCGGAAATTCCGGCGGCATGGTTGCATTGACACCCCGAATTAGGGCAGCCAGGTTAGCCTGGTCGCCCGGACGGAAAATATCCCGGTCCATATATAAGAAAGCTTCATAACCGTCAACCAAATGCTGGCGGCCTCTGATGTCAAAATCGGCATTTTCAATCAGACTGCTGTCAAAATTGATAAAGGCAAAGTCCTTACCCAGTTCGGCCAGGATGACATAAGGGGTAAAACCTTTGCAGGCCTTCTGAATCTCTTTAAAGCGCGCCACTCCCTGATTATCGGTCTCGGCGGTCGCCAACACCTGGTTATTCCGACTGATCAAACTGACCTTCACTTTATCCCTGGGTTTCATCGTTTCCAAAGAATTGACCCAGACTACCAGTTCGTCGCGGCCCATTTTGCCAACGATCCCCAAATCGGTTACAATCACGTATTTGGAGTCCTGAATCCAGCGTTCGTCGTCATTATAAGCGACTACCTGGATAATCCCCCGGAAATTCCCGGTCAGATATTCTTTGAGATTAATCGGAGTCGTCACCATTTCATTTTTAGGCGCATCGATATTTAAAATCTCGGATTTGGCAACCCGACCCAAACGTTCAACATAGGCGGAATAGGTATAAGCGCCGTCATTGGTGCTGGTTAAGTAGGTGACTATGTTGTTGGCATAAATTTGGCTGATTTCCAAATTCACTTTTTCAATATTAACTGTCTCCAACCCCAAGTTAAGATGGCCCTTGCTGGAGAGATACCGGCCCGGCGAGTTAAAGCGCAGGCTGGGTTCAAGATCGGTAAAGACTACCGTTGCCGAAAATTCTCGTTTTAACGGGTAACCATTAAAGGAGGGCAGACCGCTGGCTAAACGTAAATTATAGCTTTCACCGGACTTAAACCGGTCACTCTTGATCAAGATATAATTGCCTTCTACCTGCGCCTTAAAAGGCACTTCCGGTTTTAAGCGGATAAAACCGGTTAAATCCTTGGGTTCCACCGCTTCCGAACAACGGACCGCAATCCAGCACCTGGTTTCGGAGTTTTTAGGGATCGCTTCGATGACGGTTAACGGCTTCTTTGCGCCAAGTACCGCGGTCTGGGTATAGGTATCCGCCAACCCGATAGTGCCACCGACACAGCGAAATCCCTTCGGAAGCGTTAATTCGATCTTTTTGTCCTGATCTTCCATTTGTAAAAGTTCACTGGTCAGAAGGAAGTTATTGCTTTTTCCGGTAGTCGCAAGATTATAACGAATCTCCTGTTTCGACTGGACAAACTTGATCTCCAGGGCTTTCTGAAGCTCAGCGGCATCCACCGGATAGTTAAAGTTCAGACTAGCCTGCAGATGCAACCCTTTTTTCCGGGTTTCGGGATAGGCAAAACTGACGCTGATGCCTTCCACTTTAAACAGCTCGGTATTAAATTTTATTTTCCGTTTCCCGGAAAGAAACCGGTCTTTTACCGTAACTAATTCGGATTGAAGTTCCGCCTCATATTCGGTTGAAGGTTGAAAAGGAGCCTCCGGCAAAAAACGCAACTCACGCCGGGAAATCCAACGGAACCGGCCCGATATATGGGGGGTGAACTTGATTAGGGGTTTGGTAAGAGTAGTACCTACCTGTTCGGCGTCGACTGCGTCCGCTGAAAAAACAAAGGTCAAATTGGTCTTGATGTCGATGTCTTGATCCGGATCCAATGCGACAAATTTAACCCCCTTATCCAGGAAAGCCACAACCATGTGGCCGATCACCAACAGCAATATCAGGGTAATTCCGCCAATCAGCAGGACCCGCCGGTGATTTTGGATCAATTTGCTTTGTTGCATCCGGTCCCAAAAAGAAGAAATTACAGTTTTGAGTTGCATAATGTCCCCTCTTCCCAAAAATAATCTCCAATGTCTGGTAAATTTTATAAATATTATAAACGCTATAAATTTTCGGCAAAGTCCAACGAACCCCTGCCTAAATTTATAATTTATGTAGATAGTTAGTATTAAAAATTTGTACCCCAAACCCGGGTGACCGGTTAACATTTTTTCAACATCTATAACTAAAAAAGCTGCCCTTTACAGGACAACTTTCTAATAACCAGATAGCCACCGCCCGACCTGATAGGCTGAGGCTCCCGGCCTAACTAACAAAGGAAAATTCCCGGTAACCGTTTGGTCCGGAAAAGTTTAGCCTCAATCATAAAGCAGCTTCAGATTCTACTCAATTTTTTAACGGACGGAAAGATTTCACAATCTGTAGAATATAACGGTAAGGAAGCCTTCGCAGCCAACCTGCAGTTGATAGAGGAAAAAAAGTCCGTCTGGAATATGACGTACAGTAGAAGGATAAGCATGGAAAGTAAAAATCATTCCCTATCTTAATCCCAGATCTTTGGTAACTGCTGCAGCAATTTCCAGTAATACCGGACTAAAGTCCACCGCCGTTAATTCCACGCCCGAAGGGTAAAAGGCAAAATTAGCACCAGCTCCGGCAGCCGCCTCTAATGTTTTTCCTTTTGTTTCCTGCAGAAGCAGTTTGCGGTATTTGGCAAAAAAGATTTTACGATCCGGTTTTAATTTTTTACCTCGTTCATTGTATAGGCGGATTAATTGTTCATTCTCCATTTTGTTCCTCATCCTGCAATTCTGAAGTGTATTTATGCTTTTTAACGACCAGATAGTTCACAATTAAACCGATTCCAACCATTAATATGACCGCTCTTAGTTCCGGATAGATGATGGCGGAAATCTTTTGAGACTGAATTATAACATCATAGCAAGCACCTACTCCCCAGAAAAAAGGGAAGATTAGCAACGCACTGTTACCAATCCTAAATACGGTTGCATAAAGAATTCCCACCAACAACAATTTGCCAAACTCCGGTTGAAAACCGGCATGATGGAAAGAGTAAAATACTGCCGTTATTAATATGGCAGGAATAATTCCCAAAGAACGCTCGATTACGGTCCGGATAAATGAATAAAATGCAATCGTTTCAAAAACCCCGGCCAACATAATATAGACAATTTCCCAGATTAACTCGGTGGTTAAGACAAAATCCGCCGGAAGCGGTGCTGCTTTCAACAGCAGCAACAGTAGGAGAAAACCTAAAAGTAGATTTAGCGGCAAATAGAGATACCATTTCTTAAAGTGCAGGCCATAGCCTTGGTAATTCTGTTCCTTATTAATTACTAATAACGGAATTCCCGTTCCCAATAACAAGATCATAACCAGGTCTCTGATAATGATTGAAACCCAAACATACCTGCGCAAATAAATCATGGCAACCGATAGAAAGAATATTACCAGGCCTAATACAGATCCGGCAAGAGCATTCGTTTGTGGTTCCCACTTAAACATCCTGCCCGGGAATGATTTAACTTGCATACGTTTACCCCCGCTTTGATCTTTAGTATTCATACCCCATTGATGGTATTGCATCAGCGTAGCAATTTGGGTCCGGTTCCGGAATATGCTTAACCGAAAGATTACAAATTCCAATTAAAGTTACAGCTCCATCCAAAGATTTAACGGGATCTTATTATGTCAGTTTTATACATTTCATATAATAGTTGGTAACAAAAATATTAGTTTCGCTGAATTTCATAATTAACCTGCCAACAGCAAGAACAAAGGGAATATTTTATACTTTAAATCAGCGGATACCGCTGGAGAGTCCGTCAGATTGATCGTACAATTATAAGATATAAAAAACCTGCAGCTGGTATTCTTATTTGGCTTTGTTGATTTTAAAGACTCAACGCCAATCTTAAAAAAAATTCCTCCGAAATAATCGGAGGAGTGATTCGCTTTTATCTTTTATTGTACCTGACAGGTTGAGCCGTTTAAAGTAAAAGCGGTCGGTTTAGCGTTGGTACCAGTGTAGCTAAGATTGAAACCGAAGTTAACCGATCCGCCCGCCGGGATTGTACTGTTATAGGATTCATTGGTGGCAGTTACCAAGGTACCGTTTTGCGTATAAGTGGCATTCCACATATTGGTGATTTTTTGGTTACCTGAGAAACTCCACACCAATTTCCAACCGTTAATCGCAGCAGTTCCATTATTCTTTATTATAACGCTCACTGTGGCGCCACTACCCCAATCGTTTTGAGTATATGAAACTGAACAGCCGCTTGGTACCGTTGACGGAATCGGTGTCAGTGTCGGAGTCGGTGTAGGTGTATACCCACCGACATTCCATTGAGAATCAATCCAGGCTGCTCTCTTAAGCAGAAAGTTTTGTAAAATCTGGAGCTGTTCTTCCCAAGTCTGGGTAGTTTGAGTTCCAAAACCACCGACAATCGCCGTATTTAAGATATTCCATTTTTGAAAGTTTCGTTTGGCAGCATTTGTTAACGGCGCCGCCAACGTTGTCACCGCGGCGATCAGCTGTGTATCGGAGAGCGGACCCCTGCGTAGCTCCTGCCAGCGGGCACAGACTTTATTTTTAAAGCTGGGATCCTGCATCAACTTGTAGTACCAGTCACATGTAGTAGCACCCATTCCGGGAAACATCGGCTGATACTGCCAACCTTCAATAGAAATAGACATTGGGAATCCACCCATACCGGTGAAACAGTCATACCCCAAGTCATAGTCCCATAACGGACCAGCCATCAGCTTTTGACCACGATCTTTATAGATAAAGGTGCTACGCATATAAGAGTCGCCTTGACGGGCCAGTTCGTTTTGAATAATGTAATTGACAAATGAATCAACGTCGATGTAGGCCGGATAACCAGTTTGTAGATCAGAAGGATTGGCGCTATGAATCGAGTCATGTACCTTTTGGATGTAATTGGTAATCCACTCCAACTGCTGTGGTTGGAGATCATCCGGGTCTGTGACCTCAAGATCACTCCAACCATTTCCCTTTATCAACGGTGGTTCGGCTGCCATCATGTTAAATTGCATAAGGTAGCCACCAGTTATTTCCGGTTCCGTTAAATGATCTTTCTTTAGCTTCTGGATATTCAGACGGTTTTTGCCGATTTCTAATTTTTCTGCAAGCAAATACACACCTTGATAGTCACTAGCAGACAACGGCTGTTTGTCTAAATTGAGGTAGACTTCGACAAATGCATACCGGGGTACTTTCAATCCCAACGCTTCTCCCAATCGATACGCTAAGGCATTACGAATCAGCGACTTGTCCGGATAAGGCGAGAGCAAGACCCAGTCACCATCCGCCGGCATCCCCAGTATCGGATACTTGGCATCGTTGTTTGCATTATCCCATAGTTCAAGCCGATAGGGTGTTTTCTCAAAATTGGCTGATGACTGCCCCCGCACATGGAATCCACCCCGGGTGGCCAGAGTCGGAGCTTGTAACAGAGAAGCTTCATTATTCCGCGGCTCCATCAACATAATAGCGACGTCTCTGTAATCACGGCCCGGCTTGCCTCCTCCGTAGGCATCCAAAATCAATATCGGCAGATCATGTTGGGCATCGATCGAACTGGCAATATAAATCGCAGTGCCCATTGCGCCAGTGGCAACTCCATTTACAAAAGCCTGGGCTCTTAGCTGGGTGGTGTTTGTAAATGTCAAAGCATTGTTATAAACTGCGGAACTGCTGGTAGGAACAGTGCCATCAGTGGTGTAACGGATTTCTGCGTTAGTAATTTTTGAACTCAAAACAACTGTAACTTGATCCTTGAAAGTACAACTAGGTACTGAGAAAATAATATCTCCGCTCAATTCGGCTGCACTTATTTCCCCCTCAGATTTGAGATCACCGTTCAACGGATCTTCAGCAAACATTACCGAAGAAATGCTAATGACAAGCACAATAGTTAATAATAAAATCAAAACAATGGTCTTTTTCATCGCAAAATCCCCCTCTCGTTTTAAACAATGCACCTAATCTGTGAAGTGAGGAAATTGCATAATTACCTTAATAAACCCTTTGGCTGCCACATGAGCCAAAGCTTAAATCGGGAATTATGCAATTCTTTAAAGTATAAATTAACTGCGCCAATCTGATGATCCCGGGCTATAATATTGCTATTGAGATTAATCATGAGGTGTACTTATTTACTTCCAAACCTTTTAACCCCTAATTTCATTTAAATTTTGCACCAATGGAATTTCTCGATCTCTATCTCTACCACTGTGAAAATATCTGAGAGAGGGGTTCTTATCTGTCATAAAGCTCCAAAGTTACTTACTCATTCTGTATTTTTTATCATCTGCAACCCTCCCCTTGTACCTGGTATAGTATTTCATGGTAAATTATTATGTTAACACTTCTTATG
>DATCLA010000009.1:0-15285 GCA_036564195.1 Bacillota bacterium | reverse complement strand
ATTCAAAGATAATTCCTCCTTTGCGAGTAGATCAAAAATTATAATAATAATTTTGAATAATTTGTAATTTAAGAAATATTTCTACTTTTTACTAAATTATCCTGCAGGAACAGGAGGGATTTATGAACGGTTTTAACCACTAACAATTGTATGGCCATGATACTAAAGAATACATGACCTGACTGTTTACCGGGTCTTTAGATAACATCTATATGAAAAAGGGTATATTCTAATGAAAAAAGTTGAAGATTTAATTGAGAAAGCTAACGAACTATTTGAGCAGGCGGAAATGGTAGGGGAGAATTCTTTGGAAAACGCCCATAATTTGTTTTTGCGGGGAATTACCTACCTACTGCAGGCCTTTTTAACCTCCAACGCTGTTGAAAGCTTAGGTTCACTAAATGAGTTATTTAACGAATGTAAACTGGTCAAGCCGGAATTTGAAGCTATCGAGGAACAATTGGCTTCCTTGGTTGACGCTGATCTCGCCACAACTAACCTTGAGGCGATCATTGATTCAGCCAATGAAATTTGGGATTTTATAATTGATTTGGTGGCTGCTGATGATTACTACTAAAGGATGTTTTATAATTCCTAAATGCTTTTTAACACAATATATTGACCGACTAACCTATGTTAGATACCATATATTGTATTAAAATGTTAAGAAAGGGAATTAGGAACTAGCTTAACTAAGAAAAAGGACCAGTTAAGAAAGAAGGGAACTTCTCAAAAATAAACTGTAAAAAGTAGAATATTTTTAATAAAACATTCCTTAAAAGGAGGAATTTACCAAATTTTATGGAATTATATCTTCATTATACCAAAAGGAGTTGAGTGTTATGAAGATATTAATTCGGGTTTTAATTGTTACAGTAATGATTATCACCTTGGGAACTGCGGTTTTAGCTGAAGGTTTTCAGATGGATAGGGTAACGGTCGGAGTGAAACGAATTGAAGATGAAGAAGATCAGAATTGGCTTTATTTTAATTCCAACACTACTTACGACTGGATGCGTATGAATTTACAAGGTAAATTTTATTTTCCCCAATTATCTGAGAACTGGGTTGATTATTCCCGTAACGGGATGGGTGACTTGTATTCCGGGGTTAAGGCCAACTTCAGGTTTCCCCAATTAAGTAAAGGGTTGGATGCATCTTTAGGTTATAAATGGAATGAAAATTACGATATCTCCCTTTATGGACTAGGCTATGGTTGGAGTCCGGTCCGGCATTTAACCTTGGGTGCTAGGTATGATATTGCTAATCGTAAGGACAAGGCTGACGGTTCCAAAACTTCTTCTAATACCCCCGATCCGGAAACCGGTGGAGCAAGCAGCGAAGAAGACTATGGCGGCGACCTGGATCGGCAGCAGGCAGAGTTTTACTTAGATTATTCCCCGAGGAATTGGGGTTATTCGTTAAATGTGAAACGGATCGACCGGGATTTTGTAAACGCCTCACAGCAGATGCATGATAATTTTGGTTACAACCGGGACTATTCATCATTAAGTTACGAAACAAACCAGCGGCTGACCTGGCAGGCAACTTCCAAATTACTTCTCGGTTTGCGGTATGCTACCACTGATGCGGAATATGAAGACCAGCTAAAGCGGGACGGAGACAAAGAACGCTGGGTGTTGAGCGGTACGTATAAACTGAACAATAACTGGACTTTAAGCAGTTCGTACAGTCAAACCGATTATACCGGCTTTGACGGCGGCTATAATACCGACAGTATCAGTGCTCGGGCTAAATATACCAGCGACAGTAACTGGTGGCTGGCAGCCAAGTTATTTCTGAATGATTACTATTATGATGTAACATATCAGGCCCATTATAATAATCCCAAAGATAAAGACGCTGATTACAATTCCCGGCAGCAACAGGTTGTTGCTGTGGAATTTGAACAGAAGTTAGAACCGTTTTCTTATAATCTTGAGGTTTTTGTAAAGAATTTCCAATATGATGCTGGGGAAGAACCAGAAGATGACACCAAGGCCGGGATTATCGGTGTGATTGCCTGGGACTGGATGAATTTGCACTGGTCGTTCCGGGCAGCCCCCAATGGCGATCTGTACACCCGGAAAGCCAATTATGAATTGAAAGCAACATATAAATTTTAAATTTGAAACTTTAGCGATTACCTTACTTCAGGCATAAAAAATAATAACTTCGGAAGCTTTATCGAAACGGGGTTAACCGGTTCAGCTGTATAAAAACAAAGGCAGATGGGTTAAAACTCCCGGATAGTGTAGTTATGTTTGATTAGGAACGACAAAAGGAGAGCATAAGATGCGAAGCTGTTTGGGGGTTTTAATCTTTGCCCTGTTTTTGGCGGCAGTTCCGGCAGGAGCCTACAGTTTTAAATTTGACCAGATGGAGGTCGGCAGTAAGTACACTGAAGGGGAAGAGACTAAAAACTGGCTTTCGATAGTCTCGTCTGCCCGGACCGAATGGTTGCAGATGGAATTAGCCGGAAAGTTTTATTTGGCGGCTTTGGAAGACAATTATGAAGCAACTGTTGCTGGCGAGGAGGATTCATACTCGAAGGTTCAGACCGCTTTGAAATTTCCGGAGTTAAGCAAAGGGTTAACTGTTACAGCTGGTGATAAATGGAACTTAAAAAACGAGCTTCTCTTTTTCAATCTTGATTACCGGTGGACGCTAGGAGAGCAATGGAGCTTTGGGGTTCGTTATGCTCAGGCGCACCGGCAGAGGTTAATTAAGGACCAAACCGGCGATCGGTATGACTATGGCTTGCATCAGGAGGAAGTCTTTTTTAAATATAACCCGGATGCCTGGTCGGTTGGACTAAAATTAAGGCGGACCAATAAATATTATCCCAAAAGTGAAGATCACAGTTATACTCGGCTTGCGCTTGCTCAGAAGTTAAAATGGAAAGTAACATCCAAACTCGGCTTGAGTTTGGATGTTGCTGCTTCAGAAGATGATTACCGGGTAAACCGGGATAGCGCCCGGGAGAGATGGGTTATAAAGGCAAACCTTGAACAAAATGAGTTTTGGGAGTGGACCGGTTCCTGTTCCCGGTCTGATTATTACGGCGCTAATGGGGATAGTCAAAAAAACGGATTTGATCTAAAATGTAAGTATCATCCGGCTGCCAACTGGTGGTTGGCTGGGAAAATTGCATTGAGTGACTATGCCTATTCGGCTAACTATCAATTGACCGAGGAAGAAACCAAAGATCCGGATGATGATTATCGCTCCCGCCGGCAACAAGCGGTAGCAGTGGAGTTTGAGCAGAAAACCAAAATCTTTACTTATAATATTGAAGTCTTTGTTAAACAATATCGCTATCAAAATTACGCTTCCGAAGACGGGACAGTTGCGGGAGGAGTCACTACTTTGGGCTGGCAATGGGCCAAACTGGACTGGCAGTTGCGCCTGGCGCCAAACGGAGATCTAATCACACGGAAAGCAAAGTATGAGTTGAAAGCTACTTATAACTTTTAAGGAGGGAACCGGATGATTAACATTGGTGCCTTGCTGCCGCACCCGCCAATTATAGTCTCAGGGATTGGGGCGGCAGCCGACCGGCAGCAGGCAGCAGCCACTATCACTGCTATGCAGGCAGTGGACAAGATGTTACAAGCAGACCCGCCGCAGACGTTGGTAGTCTTTACACCCCATGGTACGGTTTATCAGGATGCAATTATTGTCTATGCTGACCGGCGTCTTTCTGGGGGATTACAACAATTTGGTCTCAATCATACCTGGAGTTGGGAGACTGATCGGGAGTTGGCGGAACGGATCGGAATTTTAAGTCAAACCGCCGGATTACCGGTATATCTGATGGAACAGCAGCAGGCAGCGAGAAACCGTTTCCCGCAAGGTTTGGACCATGGGGTCTTAGTACCGTTGTCCTTTTTTAACCCAGAATGGGCTTCCCGGGTTAAACTGGTGGTAATCCCCTTAAGTTTCTTGCCACTGGAGGAACTTTATCAATTCGGCAATCAGGTCCGCAAGGCAGTTGCGGAATTAGGCCGGAAAACAGCAATCATTGCCAGTGGTGATCTTTCGCATTGTTTGAAGGAGGGTGCTCCTTCGGGGTATAATCCCCGGGGCGCTGAATTTGACCGAAAACTGGTAGAACTGATCAAACAGTCAGCGGTTAAGGAGTTTATGGAATTTGATCCGGAATTGCTGGAAAACGCCGCTCAATGCGGATTTCGCAGCCTGATTATGCTTTTGGGAGCTTTCGACGGACTTGATTTCCAGGCTCAAGTACATAGTTACGAAGGACCCTTTGGCGTCGGTTATGCGGTAGCTACTTTTCACCCCCGGGGTGAAAGACCGGGTTATACCGCTGCTTTTTTTGCCCGTCGCAAGCAGCTGATTCAAAAGCGGCACGCGGCGGAATCTCCGTTAGTCCGGTTCGCCCGGGGAGTCGTTGAAGCATACGTTCAGAATAAAGAAATGCCCGAGCCCCAAGGGCTGCAAGAATTTCAGGACCAACGGGCCGGAGTGTTTGTGTCAATCAAAAAACACGGTGAATTACGCGGCTGTATCGGTACCATCGAACCTACCCGGGTAAACATTATTGCCGAAATTAGTGCTAATGCCATTGCCGCCGCAACCCGCGATCCTCGCTTTAACCCGGTTGAAGTGGCGGAACTGGACCAACTGATCTATAGTGTTGATATTTTAAAACCCCCCGAACCGGTAAGGAGCATCGATGACTTGGATCCGAAACGCTATGGTGTGATCGTGAGTCACGGCCACCGGACCGGATTACTACTGCCGAATCTGGAAGGGATCAATTCTGCTGCAGAACAGATAGCTATCGCCAAACGTAAAGCCGGGATTGGCCCCAATGAACCGGTGGAATTGAAACGGTTCGAAGTGGAAAGGTATTATTAAATTGCAATAAAAAATAGGTGAAAGGCATCTTCACTAATAATAATTTGAAACATCTAAGTTAAAGAATTGGATAATTTATTAATAGATACATCCGAATTAGTCACTAGATATTGTGGCCAAAGGGTTTATTGTGATTATGCAATTCCCTAAAATAGCAACAGACGGAATTCCTTGAGTTCAACTTAAAAGGTGTAATTATGAAACAAGCCAGTTTTTACAGCCCGATCGATAATGAGAAAATCCAATGTGAACTGTGCCCCCGCAATTGTCAAATTCCAACTGGAAAATCCGGATTTTGTAATATCCGTTTCCACCAGGATGGAAAACTGATCGCTACTAACTATGGTCAAGTGGCGGCATTGGCTTTGGACCCGGTTGAGAAAAAGCCTTTATACCACTTTTACCCGGGCCGGATGATCTTATCAGTGGGGACAGTTGGTTGTAACCTGGCTTGTGAGTTCTGTCAGAACTGGCAGATCTCCCGGGAACCGGGTGCCCTTACCCGGGAGGTTACACCGGAGGAACTGGTTAAGCTGGCCCTTGAGACGCAACGGGAATATGGCAATCTGGGACTGGCCTATACTTATTCGGAACCGGGGGTCTGGTACGAGTTTTTATTGGACACAATGCCTTTAATCCATGAGGCCGGGATGAAAAATGTGCTGGTCACCAATGCTTTTTTAAACGCCAGACCCTGGGCGGAATTGTTAAAGTGGACGGATGCCGCCAATATTGATCTTAAGGGCTTTCAGCCTGAATATTACCGTCAATGGTGTCATGGCTGGCTCCAGCCGGTATTGGATAATATTCAAACGGCAGCGGGCCGGATTCATCTGGAGATAACAACATTATTAGTCCCGGGGGAGAATGATGACCCAGGGCAGTTAGAAGCATTGGCCCGGTGGATTGCTGCACTTGATCCTGACATTCCGTTGCACCTTTCGCGCTATTTTCCCAATTATAAGCTGGACCGTCCACCGACCAGTGAAACCTCCCTGCAGCAGGCTTACCGGATTGCCCGGGAGTACCTGAACTATGTCTATTTGGGCAATGTTGGGGCTCCTAATGAGACTGCCTGTCCAAAATGCGGGACAGTACTGGTAAAACGCAACGGTTACCAGGTAAAGGTGTTGGCCAAAAGCAGCTGCCCCGGTTGCGGAGGGCCAATTTCCTACTTGATGGAGGATTAATCCAAAAATAGGCGAATGATTAATTTGTTAAGAGATATTACAAATGTTTTAAAACCATCCAAACCGCTTGGTGATTTATTAAGCGGGTTTTATAATTAATCTGTGCTAGCTTATTTGTAAAGCTGATGCAGGAGGATTTAAAGGCAATGCGAGTTACCCTGGCGCAATTAAACCCGATTGTAGGCGATATTGAGGGAAATCTGAGACGAATTTTAAGTTTATTGGCCGAGCAGAGTGGAAAGACGGATTTAATCGTCTTTCCGGAACTGTTTTTGGTTGGTTACCCTCCTAAAGATCTGCTGGAGCAGGCCTGGTTTATTGACCAGGTTGAAGTGGCGATCCGTCGGGTGTGTGAAGCTTCCAGGGATTACCCAGGGACCGGTATCCTCTTTGGTGCGCCGCTGCGTACCGGAAAAGCTGTCGGAAAAGGATTGACCAATTCGGCAGTTTTCGTGTTTCAGGGGGAAGTAATCGCCACACAGGCCAAGTCGTTGCTGCCAGCCTATGATGTTTTTGATGAGGAACGCTACTTTGAACCGGCGTCCGGATCAAGTTTGGTTGGGTTTAAGGGAGAGCAGATTGGGATCTCCATTTGCGAAGATGCTTGGAACGGTCCGGATTATCAGCCGGTTGGTACTATTTATCCGCTCGATCCCATTACGAACCTGGTTCAGGCCGGGGCTACCTTATTAATTAACTTGTCGGCCTCGCCGTTTCACTTGGGAAAAGCAGCAATACGCCAGCGGGTAATCCGCAGTCATGCGGTGCGGCACCAAATTCCCTTGTACTTTGTTAACCAGGTCGGCGGGAATGATGAGTTAATCTTTGACGGCGGGAGTATGGCGTTTGACCGGGACGGCAAATCCTTATTTCGGGAAGTGTTTTTCCAAGAACATATCGAAACGGTTGATAGCGCAGCCGTTGGCAGAGCGGAACCATATCAGCCCTTAGACCGGGATGAAACGCTTTATCAGGCATTGGTGCTGGGAATTAAAGATTATATGCGAAAATGCGGTTTTTCCAAGGCGGTAATTGGGCTTTCTGGTGGCTTGGATTCGGCGTTAACCTGTTGTCTGGCAGTGGCTGCTTTAGGTAAGGAAAATGTGCTGGGAATTGCGATGCCATCACCTTATTCTTCGGAAGAGAGCGTCTCGGACTCGCAAAAATTGGCTGAAACTTTAGGAATTGAATTTAAGGTGATTCCGATTACCCCGATCTTCCAGTCTTATCTGGAAAGCTTGGAGGGATATTTTACCGGTAAAGCCATCGACCAAACTGAAGAAAATATTCAGGCGCGAATCCGGGGCAATATAATTATGGCTTTTTCAAATAAGTTTGGCTATCTGGCGCTTTCCACCGGTAATAAAAGCGAACTGGCGGTCGGCTACTGTACCCTTTACGGGGATATGAGTGGCGGATTAAGCGTAATTTCCGATGTGCCGAAGACCCTTGTGTACGACCTGGCGCGGTACATCAATCGCAACGGCGAAATTATTCCCGAATCGATAATTACTAAACCTCCTTCGGCAGAATTGCGGCCTAATCAGAAGGATCAGGATTCTTTACCGCCGTATCCGGTTTTGGACGCGATTCTTCACTATTATATCGAGGAAGGGTATTCCGCCGCACAAATCATTGCCCAGGGTTTTGATGCCGATACCGTAAAATGGGTGGTTCATACCGTGGATCGGAATGAATATAAACGCCGACAAGCAGCGCCGGGGTTAAAGGTTACTTCTAAGGCCTTTGGAGCGGGACGGCGGATGCCTCTTGCCAAACGGATTGATCCCTGAATCAGTCAGTTATCAATAATAAAGTGGTGGTGTGGGATGAATATTTCAAAATGGAACGAAACGGAGTTTAGCAAGCCTCCTTTGGCGCCTTTAGGGATTATTAGCCTTTCTGGCAGTAAACAATTGGCGGAATTGATTGACAAACATTTGGTCAATCAAAGGCGGCGTCTGGTGGAGGCCAAACCCGAACTGGCAGCGGAACCGGGTTTGATTCGAGATTCATTCATTATCCCCAGTGAATGCCCGCGGTTTTCCAATGGGGAAGCTAAGGGGGTGATTTACCAAACAGTCCGAGGATGTGATATTTATATTATCGCTGATGTGGCTAATTACAGCTGTACTTTTAAGATGTACGGTAGGGAGTGTCCGATGAGTCCAGATGACCATTTTCAGGACTTAAAACGGATTATTGCTGCTATTGGCGGACGGGCCCGGCGGATTGCCGTGATTATGCCTTGGCTATACCAGGGACGCCAGCACCGGCGGCAGTCCCGGGAGTCGTTGGACTGCGCCGTAGCCTTGCAGGAACTGGAGCGGCTCGGAGTGGAACATATTTTTACCTTTGATGCCCATGATCCCCGGGTCCAAAATGCGATCCCTTTAACCGGCTTTAATAATCTCTACCCCCATTACCAGATGATCAAGGGATTAATCGAGAACGAACCGGATTTAGAGATCGATCGTAACAAGATGCTGGTGGTCAGCCCGGATGTAGGCGGGATGGGACGGAGTATCTATTATGCCAATATTCTGGGACTGAGTGTCAGCATGTTTTATAAACGGCGCGACTATTCCCAAGTAGTTAATGGTAAAAACCCCATTATCCAACATGAGTATCTGGGTGAGCCGGTGGAGGGCCGTGATGTATTGATTGTCGACGATATTCTGGCTTCAGGCGAATCAGTATTAGACTTGGCTAGAGAATTAAAGCGGCGTAAAGCCCGCCGCATCTATATCGCGGTTACTTTTGCCCTGTTTACCGAAGGCATCCAGGCGTTCCAGGAATGTTACGAGGAAGGGCTGGTGACGCGGTTGATTGCCACCAATCTAACTTATCAACCTCCGGAACTGCAGCAGGCACACTGGTTTGTCTCAGTGGATATGAGTGAGTTTATCGCCTATCTGATTGACCTGTTAAATCATGACCATTCAATCAGCGCCTTGTTTGACCCAACTCGTAAAATCGGAGAGTTTTTAAAGAAACGGAAGAATTGAAAAAGAATCCGGCC
This sequence comes from Bacillota bacterium, assembly GCA_036564195.1. GTDB lineage: Bacteria > Bacillota > UBA4882 > UBA8346 > UBA8346 > DATCLA01. The sequence goes on along the minus strand of DATCLA010000009.1, from coordinate 6,189 downwards.
GTTCGGAACCACCCTGTTTTGGGTGGTTTTTTGGTTTTTGACGGTTCCCGAAGCAGTAGGGGGATTTCCGGCGTGACTGCGCGGTAAGAGGTGAAATCGGCTAAAGGGCGGTGTCTACTTTGATAGCTGGCTAATATATTGTAAGAGAGGAACGACTTCTTTTGGGGGGAATAGATATGGATCTAAACGAACTGTCCGATTTAATCAAGAAAGACCGTTCCGAACGAAAACAGCAATATTTTGAAGGGGTTTTCCTCGACTATTTGGAGCTTCTAAGGGGAAACCCCGAGCTGTGCCAATTGGCTCATCAAAGACTTTACCGCTTGATTACCCAGCCCGGCGTGGAAGTAGTCAAGACCGAGGAAAATCCGCGGCTGCGCCGGATCTGGGGTAATGAAACCCTGAAAAGATATCCCTTCTTTGCGGAAGATTTTTACGGTATCGACCGAACCCTTATGAAGATTGTCCGTTATTTTCATGCTGCCGCGATGCAAGGGGAAGAGTCCCGGCAGGTTTTATATCTGGTAGGACCGGTGGGAGCCGGTAAATCGTCGATTATGGAACATTTGAAACGGGCATTAGAGGGAGCCCCGCCGGTGATAGCGATTAAAGATTGTCCCATGCGGGAAGAACCGCTGCATTTGGTACCGAAACATTTACGCAAAGAGTTTTCGCAACAGTTAAACGTCCAGATTGAAGGGGATCTCTGCCCGGTCTGTCGTTACCGGTTAAAACATGAATACGGCGGGGAGTTTGAACGGATGCCTGTGGTTAGTGTGGAGTTTTCGATCCGGTCCCGTAAAGGGATCGGTGTTGTGGCACCGGTTGATCCTAATAATCAGGATACCTCAGTCTTAATCGGTTCAGTTGACATCTCCAAGATGGATCTCTATCCGGAAGATGATCCGCGGGTACTGGCTTTAAACGGTGCTTTTAATGTGGGAAATCGCGGTATTGTCGAGTTTATCGAAGTCTTTAAGAATGAAATTGAGTATTTGCATACCATGATCACTGCCACCCAGGAGAAATCAATTCCGTCGCCGGGGAAAGGCCCGATGATTTATTTTGACGGAGTTATTTTAGCCCATTCCAATGAGGCAGAATGGAATAAATTTAAAGCGGACCACACCAATGAGGCGATCCTGGACCGAATTGTTAAAATCGAGGTGCCTTATTGCCTGGAGTTAAATGAGGAGATTAAGATTTACCATAAATTGCTGCGCCAGAGTAATTTTACCGCCCATATTGCGCCTCATACTATCGAAATCGCTTCGATGTTCGCGATCTTAACCCGGCTGGCGCCTTCCGCTAAGGTGGATCCGTTAACGAAATTAAAGATCTACAATGGAGAAGAAATCCTTGAACAAGGCAACACCAAAAAAGTGGATCTTAACGAGTTACGAGAGGAGGCTACCAACCGGGAAGGAATGAGCGGGATTTCCACCCGGTTTATCATGAAGGCGTTGGATACGGCATTGGCGGATTCGGAAAGTAATTGTATTAATCCTTTAGCGGTAATGGAGACTCTGGTCAAAGCGATCAAAGAGTTATCCTTGCCGGAAGAAGAGCGGAAAAACTATCTTACCTTTGTTCAGGATATTTTACGTAAGGAGTACCACCGGCTGTTGGAATTGGAGGTGACTAAGGCCTTTATCCACGGTTACCGGGAACAAGCCCAGGACCTTTTTAATAATTACCTGGACCATGCGGAGGCTTACGCCAACCGGACTAAGATCAAAGACCCCAATACCGGAGAAGAATTGGAACCGGATGAGAAATTCCTGCAGTCTATTGAAGAACAGTTAGGCATTGTTGGGACTGCCGCTAAAGGATTTCGTCAGGATGTGACCGCTTTTATGCTCTATGTGCTGCGAAACGGGGGTAAACTGGACTACGATAGTTATGAACCGTTAAAAGTAGCCATTGAAAAGAAATTAACCGCTGCGGTGCGGGAGTTATCCCGGGTGATTACTCAAGCTAAAGTCAGAAATAAAGAACAAAGTGAGAAATATAATGCGATGGTAGCTCAGATGCAGAGTAATGGTTACTGTGACCACTGCTGTAATGTGGTCTTAAAATACGCTGCCAATAACCTCTGGAAAGACTAGGCGTAACGGGAGGGTTCTTGTAAATGGCGGTATTTCGGGATTCTGAAGTCGGTTCGGGACGGGCGGCGGAAGACCGGCGGCGCCACCGTCAACTGGTAGAAGATTCAATTAAAAAGAATATCGGGAAGATTATTGCCGAAGAGAGTATCATCGGCCAAAGCGGTAATAAGAAAATTAAAATCCCCATCCGGGGTCTGCGCGAATATCAATTCAGCTATGGTAAGAACAGCCCGGGAGTGGGGACCGGCAGCGGCGTTGAGAAACGGGGCGACGTGATCCAACCGGGTATCCCACCGGGGGGCGGCTTTCAAGGCGCGGGTAATGAAGCCGGGGAGGATATTTATGAGACCGAAATTACTCTGGAAGAATTAATCAACTATTTGTTTGATGATTTAAACCTTCCCTTTTTGGAGCGCAAACGATTGGCGGAATGTGAAACAGTGGAAAATCACAAACGCCGCGGCTTTCAGCTGAAAGGGCCACCGCCACGGCTGGCCTGGAAAAAGGCGGTGGTGGAAAAGGTCAAACGCAGGCAAAGTGCGCGGCGAACCCTAGCACCGGAGGACCATCCCTCAAGCGTTCCTGAGGAGACAGAAATGCCTCCCCGTTTTCCCTTTCGTGAGGAGGACTTACGGTTTCGCAGAATCCGTACCGAACGTCGGCCGGATGCCAATGCAGTGGTTATCTGTATCATGGATACTTCCGGCTCTATGGACCAGACTAAGAAATACTTAGCCCGGAGTTTTTACTTTTTGCTTTATCAATTTATCCGCTTAAAATATGTGTTGGTGGAGGTAGTGTTTATCGCCCACAGCACTGTTGCCCGGGAAGTGAGTGAAGCGGAATTTTTCCATAAAGTTGAATCGGGAGGGACCTATATCAGCAGCGGTTATGAAATGGCTTTGCAGATTATCCGGGAACGCTATCCCCCCTCCAATTGGAACATTTATGCTTTTCACTGCAGTGACGGTGATAATTGGGATGAGGATAACCCGAAGGCAGTGGAATTGGCGGAGGAATTGTGCAAAGTCTGCAACTTGTTTGGTTACGGGGAGATTATGACCAGTACCAGTACAATCCGGCGGCTGTTCATGAAGGAAATTACCGCAGATAACTTTGGCTTAGTCACAATTGACTCACGTGAGCAGATCTGGCCAGCTTTGCAGCAGCTGTTGGTACGGGAGGTTTCTTCATGAGCAGTTTTACAATGGCAGAACTGGTGGCTTGGAATCAACGGCTCGAAGGCTGCGCCCGGGAAGCTGGTTTGGACTTTTATCCCCAGGAATTTGAGATCTGTTCCTACGAGGCAATGTTAGGGTATGAGGCTTATACCGGCATGCCCAGCCACTACCCGCACTGGAGTTACGGAAAGGCTTTTGACCGGTTGCATACGCTATACCGTTTGAATCTGACTGGGCTACCCTATGAGATGGTGATCAACTCCAACCCCTGTTTAGCCTATCTGATGCGTGACAACGGCTTGCTTTTACAGATCCTGACTATGGCCCATGTCTATGGCCACAACGACTTCTTCAAGGGGAACCGGATGTTCAGCCATACCCGACCGGAGTTGACGGTGGAGATGTTTAAGAACCATGCCGAACGGGTCCGCAGTTATGTCCAAGACCCGGGAATCGGATATGCCCAGACAGAGCGGATCCTTGACGCCGCCCATGCGGTCCGTTTTCAGACCAACCGGATGCCCGGAGCCAGGCAATTAACAACGGAGGAACGGAAACAGCGGTTGCTGGATGACTACTATAGTAAGCTTCAAGGGGAAAACCGGGATAGCCTAAACGGCCCGTCTTCCTTGGAACCGCCGGATTTAACTAAAGTACCGTTGGAGCCAGAAGCGGATTTGCTCGGTTTTATCTTGGAATATGGCCGGTTAAATGAGTGGGAGCGGGATCTGGTCCAGATTGTCCGTAACGAGACTGAGTACTTTCTACCTCAAGTGGAAACGAAGATCTTAAATGAAGGCTGGGCCAGTTTTTGGCATTATAAACTATTAAATCGTCTGGAGTTAAGCCCGGAATTGCATTTAGAATTCTTGACCCAGCATCATCAAGTAATTCGGCCGGTTTTGGGAGGCTTAAATCCCTATCATTTAGGCTTTACGATCTTAACTGATCTGGAAGAGCGCTTTGGGATCGAAAAAGTGTTTGAAGTCCGCGCGATTGAAAACGACCGTTCCTTAATCCGGCGCTATCTCACCAGGGAACTCTGCGAAAAGCTGCATTTGTTCGAATATATCCGGGAAAGCGAGACTGTTACCATCAGTGAGGTGGCTGATGACAACGGTTGGGAGAAAATTCGCAATACCCTCTGTTCAATAGTGGGGATGGGTTCGGTTCCGGTGATTAAAGTCGTTGCTGTTTTGCCCCGGGACCAGACCCTGGTTCTGGAGCATGAATATGACGGCCGGGAGCTGGAACTGGAGTCAGCGGGTGAAACCCTGAAATATCTGGTGGAACTGTGGGGGCATCCAGTGCATTTAAAGACCAACTTCAGGGGGGTGAAGACAATTGTCTGCGACGAGACTAAAAGGCTGGCAACGGTGGAATAACTTTTAGCCATTTGGAAATTTTAGAATTAGCCGTCTTTTACTACCGAATTTGGGAGGAGACATTGAAAAACCAGCTTAACGACTTAGATAACTCGCAATGGCTCTATTGGACCAATACCATTTATGAGACTAATTTTCCGCCCGATTGTACCCACCGGCTGCGGAAGGCGCATGGGGCAATGAAGCCACCGGAACTGATGGCGGAAATCATTGCCTTCTTTTCCAAAACCGGCGAAATTATCCTGGACCCCTTTGCCGGAGTAGGTGGCACATTGCTAGGTGCCTGGCTGGTTCAACGCAGGGCCATCGGGATTGAGTTAAATCCGGTCTGGGTGCAAATATTTCAAGAGTTAAGCAGCAGTTTTCAGGTGCTTGACGGTAGATTGATCCCCAAGCCACCGGAACAGGCAGCCCCGTCTTCCCCCGAAATTCCCCAAATCCGTTTGGGTGATTGTCTCGAAACAATGCGGGAATATGAGGAGGGTTCCTTCGCGGCGGTGATCACCGATCCGCCATACGGATGTAACCACGGGGCTACCGGGTTTGGCAAGGAAACTAACTTCAATATGGTTAATCCCACCGCTGCAGCCGATCTGGGTAACAGTGCCAGTTATGAGGAGTACTTTGAGAAGATGCGCTGCTTCGGCAGGGAGGCATACCGGATCCTGCAGCCCGGCCGCTACTTGGTGATGCTGGTGGGTGACCGTTACCATCGGGGCGAATACCTGCCGTTAGGATACCGGGTAGCGGAGGTCCTTCGGGAAGTAGGTTTTAAGTTTAAAGGCATCCGCATTTGGTGGAATAAGGCGACCCAACGCCCGTTAAAACCATATGCTATTAAAAGCTGTTTTGTCCCTAATATCACTCATCAAAATATCTTAATCTTGCGCAAAGAAACGGCCCGGCAGGGTTCACGCTTCCGGAACTAACTGAGCCCTTACCTTTTTTTCCACTTGGCAATTGGTTAAGAACATGCTATAATAATTAAGCAGTTTAAGGAAATCCATTTAAAACCGTAATAGGGGCTCGTGGCTCAGTTGGGAGAGCGCTGCGTTCGCATCGCAGAGGTCGAGGGTTCGAATCCCTTCGGGTCCACCAAATATTCTACCATCTATTGATAAAAAGAAATTTATCAGTGGGTGGTTTTTATTTTGTCTGAAACGGCAGTAATAAATCCGTTCCTGCGTTATATTCCCGGAGAATAAACATTCAACACCGGTTAATATATGAGGTGTTTGACGAGAAAAAAGTTGTCCGTGTTTTAAGAATGTGGACGCATTACGAATAAGAGATTTTGAGTTGCCAATGCAGGCAGCTCATTTTTTTAGGAGGGTGAGAACCATGACCGGACAAGCGGACACTATAAAAAACAGAGAACAATGGCTGGAAGAGCATAGAAAAATAGAAAATTATATTTTAATCTATGGTTGCGGTTTAATATGTTTTTTAAAAAAAATTTAGAAAATCAGCAGGATTATTTGAAGATGTAGCAAATTATACAATAAATTAAAATTG
>DATCLA010000008.1:0-11487 GCA_036564195.1 Bacillota bacterium | reverse complement strand
TAAACAAGTCGCCGTTGACAATTATCCCCGCCGGCGTTATGTTGAAAGAAAGCGGCAGCGAATTAGAACGTTGCCGCCAATAATAAATTTGCCCTGTTTTGCACCGGTTTTCAGGGTTTACACAGAATCTGGGATAGACCCCCTTTAAAGCTTTTCAGCTTCGATCTGATCTACCAGTCGGACCTGATTGTTCACTTTAAAGGCTGCCGGTTTCAGGTCCATAATCACTTCATGAATTACTTGATCGAGCGCGTTTTTAGCTTCGAGCGTATCCACACTTCCAGACAAGGTGATTTGGCTGTCTTCCACTGCAATGCTGACCGGCATCTCGTTTAGATAGGGATCGGCGGCAATCTGTTCCATGGCTTTGGTGACGATCTGGTCGTCCACTTTAACCGGTTTGGAGTCAAAATGACTAACCACCGATCGGACCCCGGTGATCTTGCAAGCGATTTCCACCGCCTGTTGCTGCTCCGTTTCAGAGGCATTACCCCACAAGGTGACGACTCCGTCTTGAGTTCGAGCCTTGATCCTCCCGGGTACAATATTCCCTTCTTCCAGTAAGGCTGCTTGGATCCGGTTGCTAATAGTGGCGTCATCCACCTCGTGGATATATTTCAATTGATTGCGGACTTCCCGTACCCCCCGGGCCTTTCTTGCAGTCTCAATGGCTTCCTCAGCCTCTCCTTGGTTTCGAACGCTCCCCACCAATTGCACCTGGCCCCCGCAGACTTTAACTCCAACCGAATCCGGGACCTCCGGGTTGTCCAACAGCTCTTCACTGACTTCAAAAGCTACATCCTGATCATCGATTTCGCCGTCGGTACAAACCGTAATAGCGTTCTCCACCCTTTTCACCCCCGGATACTTCCGGACAATCTCTTCCGCCAAATGTGCTTCTGCCAAGACATCCACAATGCCTTGGATCTGAACTAGACCATCCTCATAGACCCTGGCTTTCAAGGCATAAGGAGCCAACTGTGGGTCCTTCACTAAACGCCGGTTAAGTTTTTTCTCAAGTTCTTCATAAAATACGGTGACCATCGCTTACCCTCCCACCAAGCAATATTTATGAGTATTATTTCTTAAATAGCGGGTTTTAAACGGAGATCTGGGCAACAAAAGGAGCTTTGAACCAACTCTCTCACCACCGCTGGTTGCCGCAGTATTAACATGATGATGTCAGGAACTCAAATAAGTTTTTAAATTATGACCATTCATTAAAAATAATAGTAGTTATTAATGTTAGAATTTACTAAAATTCTATGGTTTTACTATGGATTTTTCAGAGAAGAAGCATTTATTATTTACAGGTTTCCACCGGCGATCATGTTTCCAGCGGCGGAATCAGCCTCGGTAAGGTTGCTTTCACAGTCGATGATTTTAAAGAACCTCCGGTGGATGGATTTCTCACAACGCAATTACCGTAGTGGCAGGGTAAAACTGTCTATCGTATTAAAAGAAAAAATACGCCCCTCCCGATCTTGAAACGTTCAAAATCCTTCAATCGAGAGGGGCTCGCAATAGATCGCAGGGAGTGTTTCATAAACCTGTAAATGGAATAATCGCATCAAATTTTCGTTAATGAACTCCTGCAAAACTACCCTCGTAACGGAATAAATTCAAAGAATTCTTGGGCTGCTTTTGCTTTGTTTAACTTCTTCTCCTGTCTCCTATTTCCCATTGGCTGGCTAACGCGATAATCTTCCCAACCGTTTTCTGCCTGCCCAAACCAGCAGATACTGTAACGGAGTTCGACCGTATCCATTACCACCGACTTCACCGTTCCAAACCAGTCATCATAGTCATGGCACGTCATTCCTTCCGGATAATCTTTCAAAAAGAACTCTCTGATTTGATTCTCTTCCATACCGGGGTGTTCTTTGACAAACTGATTTATTTTCTCCCAGCGTACCAAGGAATTTCGCATCGCAACCGGTTCTAAATATTGAAAGGAAGGGATGGCGATATGATTTGTGCCGCAGAGATACTGTTTTTCATCTTTCATGGAAATCCGTTCATAAACCATCTTGCCATTCATCGTTTCCAATAAAACCCCATTACCGAACGGATCGGCCAGATATAAATTGATATTAAAGGCGATCGGCATCGTCAGAGCCATTTGGAGCGCTTCCTCCACATCCTTACAGTTTTCCAGGAGACTTCGGATGACTGCCCAGAAGTGAAGCCCTTTGATCTCCGCTTTTCTCATGCCTGGCATATTGCTAACCGGCATACCGCAAGAGGACATGGAGACAGCCAACCCGCATTCATTGATCCCTTCTGTTCTGCCAAATAGGGCGATCGAGCCTCCGATATGGGCATACTTCCCTTTCGGCTTAGTCTTTACCACTGTAAGATCTTCATCTCCGACACTGAATTCATAATTTCGGGCCAGCCTTGTGTGGCCATCCGCTGTTTGACCGCCCAAAACTACCAGCCCGGAACACCTGGGAATCAGATAAGTCATCCAGGTATAGGCGATATCTTGCACCGGGGTCCCGGTCTCCTTGGAAAACCCCTCCAGCTCTTCACGAATTCCCGGACAATACTTATCATACAAACCCAAGGCAGCTGCCACATCTTCCTTGGTAAAAAATTCAGGAGCCGGCATCAAAAAGCTTGTTTGATCAACAATTTTCCCCAGCTGCCTTCCAATCTCTTCATAAGTTCCTTCCAATTCAAAATACAAAACCGTTTGTGTTTCCATAGAATCCTTCCTTTCTTTAGGATTGCTCTCATTCTATCTCACCCAAACGATTTATTCCTGTCATTTTCTGCTTTGATTTGTCAAATTAATTTCCGGTGTCTGTCTTTTTTCTTTACCGGAATCCAGATTTCGCTCAAATATTCTCTGGAGTTAATATCACCCTTGGAATACATCTCAATATTATATCCCACTGCGATCTCGTACTCTTCATTTCCCGGCAGCCATTCGTGGAAAATTCTCGTATACACCGTCTGCAATGCTTCCGGCATCGGCCCGACGCAGCGAAATTTGGCAAAGGTCAGCGCGGGTATCTCTACTACTTTAAACCCTTCCGGAATAATTTCCTGATGATATTCTCCGGCAATCAGATAACGGAACTCTTTTCCGTTCATTGCTTCATCGATACTGACACCATACATCCCGATGTGGCACTTTTCCAATTGCCCATCACATTTTTTCAGATACTTATAGCAATATTCCCCCCAGAACTTTGGTATTTCCTGAAATGCATTATCATATTGAAAGATCCGTTCCAGTCCGATGATTGAAAACCCATCCATCGCTTCAATACTGAAGTCCATGATCTCTCCGCCCTTGATGGAGATACTGATCTGCAAAGGCTGAAAAATTTTGATCTTGTGGGGCTGCGTTTTAATCTGCATTGGTGAAACACCATGAAATCTGCTGAATGCTTTCGTGAAACTCTCCGGTGTATCATATCCATATTTATAAGCCAGATCGATGATCTTTTCCTCATTGCGAAGCACCTCAAGGGCAGCCAAGTAAAGACGGCGGTTCCTAATATATTCCCCTATGGAATAGCCTGTCATTATTTTAAATCCTTTCTGAAAATAAAAAGGGGAGATATTCACTGTTTCCGCAATCTCCTCCGCCGTACAGTCTTCGAGTAGATGTTGTTCCATATAATTAAGGGCTTTTCTTAGAGCCTGCAACCATTCCAAAACCAATCCCCCCTTAAAATGATAACAGCATGCCTGGCCGAGTCACGCTAGGACGGGCGGATCACCTTCTTTACCTTATTCCGCATTGATATTTCTCATACCTGAATTTAGTAATTTCGTCATCGGTTTTCAAATTACCTGTTTTCTGCCTCACAATAAACTGGAACCACTAAAAACCGCGTCCCCGGCTTGGCACCCGTTCGGAACGCGGTTCATCTTCAATCCTCTCCCCGTACCTTATCAATCATCTTCAACTTTACCGCCTTGTTCTCCCCATGACCGGCCCCTTTTTCCAGTTGACCCTTCTGAGACTTAATCTCCCGTGGCTTGGGGATACCGCGCCGGAGATCCGCCCTGACGCCTACTTCGGTACCGATATCATCCGGGGTAATTTGTTCGCCCATCAAAACACCTCCGGTGATAGTTTTTCCCGGAAACAGATCCCCAATCCCTGTTAAGAATCCACCAACCCTCCTCTAAAAAGCCGAGAGAATTTAGGTTCAAGCAATCCCGGCTTTAAATTTGATAAGTAATCAGCGAAAATCAGAAAAACCGCCTGATATTTTAGGCGGTTTTCTTGATCAACTTAAGCTGGGAGACGAGAGCAGCTCGATGTTTACCCTAACCCCAGGGGTTAGGGAAGAGCTTGCCTCTTTACTATGCTCTGGTTATTATCATGATCTTTCCCGTTCCAGAATGATCCAACCATAGGGCGGAAGTTCTATTCTACCCTGAACCACTTCCCGGGTAAGTAAATTCACACCCGCGTCGCCGATTAGATCCACTGTTTGCCATTCAGCCGTAAAATTAAGTAAAAAGACAAAATCCCGGATTCCATCTGTGCGCAACTGCGCCGTTACGCCGGTAGGCAACTCAACCGGTAGGACCCGCTTTATTTTTGCCTTGTCGATCAGACTCGCGTAAAATTTCTCAAAAAAACGGTCTTCATTATTGGAAGCCAGATAATATGCTTCACCTTTACCGTACCGATTAACGGTAACGGCCGGACGCCCCGCATAAAAGTCTTTTTGATAAGCACCCAACATTTGAGCGGTTTCCAAATGGACAAGGTCACAGAATTCTTGTGCTTTATATTCACCATTTAGCCCCAAGCTATTCCCCGCCGTCATGGCCACATAATTTACTTCACCATCATACAAAGCATCGATCTCTTCCGACCAGATCCCCAAGACTTTTCGGAGCGGACCGGGGAATCCTCCCAAAAAGCAACGGTCATTTTCGTCAACAATCCCCGACCAGTAAGTAGCGACCAAAGTACCTCCGGCAGCCACAAATTGGCTCATCCTCTCCGCCACGCCTGGCCTTACCATATAGAGCATTGGAGCGACCAATAACCGGTAACGGGAAAAATCACTATCTTCATTAATTACATCAACCGGAATCCCTCGGGACCAGAAGGGATAATAATGCCGATAACAGGTTTCCTCGTATTTTTTCTCCTGACGCGGCCCCTGGGCGTCCTCCAAAGCCCAACGGTTTTCCCAGTCAAAGATCAAAGCAACCTCCGGTTCTACCGTGGTTCCAAGTATCGGATCAAGCTCCTTAAGAACCGTACCTACCTCCGACACATCCTGAAATACTCTGGTCCTTTCATGGCCCACATGGTCCACCACTGCGCCGTGGAATTTTTCCGAGCCACCCCGGCTCTTCCGCCATTGAAAGTATTGTACTGTATCAGCGCCGTGGGCCACTGCTTGAAGCGATGATAACAAATGCATTCCCGGCCGTTTTAACTTAGCTACTTCCTGCCAATTAGTCATACTGGGAGTGCTTTCCATCAGCATAAACGGTTTCCCCTGCTTCAAACTTCGGTTCAGATCATGAATGAAAGCCGTCTCCGCCGCTGTCTGCGGGTCCGTCTTTTTCCCGTGCCAAAGGGGATAACTATCCCACGCGATTACATCAAGTTCATCCGCGAATTTCCAGTAGTCAAGGCCAGGGTATGTCCCCATAAAATTAGTGGTCACCGGAATCTGTGGCGTAATCGCTTTAAGGGGTGCGCATTCGTGTTTGAAAAAATCGAGCGTCTGGTAGGTTACAAACCGTTTCCAGTCAAGCGTTAGGCCATGAATGGAGTTTTCTCCGTGGGGAGCCGGGGACATAATCTGGGACCAATCGGTATAAGTATGACTCCAAAAAGCCGTCCACCAGGCCTGATTCAACGCAGCCAAGGTTTGGTACTTTTTTTGCAACCATTCTCTGAATTTTTCCTGGCACAACTCACAATGGCATTCACCGCCATACTCGTTGGAGACGTGCCACACCAGTAAAGCAGGGTGGTCTTTATATCTTTCAGCCAATTTGGTATTGATGATCCTCACCTTTTCCCGATAGATTGGCGAGGTATAACAATGATTATGCCGGTTACCATGTAAAATCCGCTTTCGGTCGGCCTGAACCCGTAAAACCTCCGGATACTTTTGGGACAACCAGGCAGGACGGGCCCCGCTTGGCGTCGCCAGAACCGCGTAAATCCCATTCTCCGCCAGCTGATCCATCACCCGGTCCAGCCAGGAAAAGTCAAACCGTCCTTCCTCCGGTTCCAAAGCGGCCCAAGCAAATATCCCCACTGACATTGCATTGCAATTAGCCAGTTTCATCAGGCGGAGATCTTCCTTTAAAATCTCCGGGTAATCCAGCCATTGATCGGGATTATAGTCGGCACCATGGATGAAATGAGGCAGTTTAGGGTTAATCGGTTGATATTTCTTCATCTTCCTGCAACTCCTCCTTGTCAAGTTCTCTTTATGGGCAACCCCTTATTCAAGAGAGGGCAAAACCTAACAAATCGGTCCGGTTGAATCCCGTTTGATAAAGGTAACCGGGAAATGTATATAACGCTCTGCTTTTTGGATTTCCTCACCGTTGATCAGCTTCTGCAGAAATGAGGTTTTTTTAAGATTTCGTAATGGCGTTTTACTGCTAAGGCACTGGGTTCACTTTTTTTACAGAAAGATAATTTGGCCAACTTCAGAACAATGCGCTCAACATCAATCTGACCATCCATCATTTTAGCTTCCAGCGCTTTTAAAGCTTCTCGAAACCGGTTATCCTCTTTGGCTGGTCATAAATGATAATATATAAACACATATAGAAGAGGCAATTTTGATCCTCCTCGTTTAGTATATTGCATTTGATAACTAAAGATATTAAAAAATAGGTTTTCTAAGAAAAGATGGTTTCATATCTGAATTCGCTTCTATCTTTTTCCGACAGATTTTAATTCGATATTCAAAAGATATTCCTGCTGGGTTTCCGTAGTGTTTTCCTTCAAATGAACCACATATGTATTATCCTTGGATGAGATAAGCGAATCGGTCAACCGGACTTCTTCGTTGAAATTAATAAACTTTTCCGTATAATCATTCCAAACCACATCATTTTCGGTAAATTGACCATCAAAGTCCCAATCCAGAACATAAAAGGTAATTAGTTTATTATCAATCAGTTTTTCTCCGATTAAACATTGCCGGAATCCGATTTGAAGCCGGGATGAACCTTTAACCTCTAAATCATAGGCCATCCGGTGCGGGTTAAACTCTGGTTTTCCGTCCCGGCCAGGGGCGTCTTTCTTACGAATAGCGCTGGATTCGATAGTATAATCACTTTCAACAATACAATCCCAACCGGTATCCGGCTCATGAAATACCATATGAAAGATACCTTCCCGTTCCAGAACTTTTTTACCCCCTTTCAGATCATGCCCTAATGTAATACGGCGATCCCAGGGATCACCACTATCAGATTGCTTAGTAATAAGAGTTTTCATTATTTTATGGGTTTTAAAACTGTAGACTAAAGTCTGAAAATCACGGAGGGATTCATCTCTGGAATCAACAAAAATATCTTTTAATTTAAATCCGGTGGTAAAACGGGTGACAAACATATAGTCTGTTTTACCGAGAGTAACCGTTTTTTCCAATGTCAGATCGTCACGAAAATCGATCAAACGGTGATCTTCGGTAACCCGGGACGGGCGCAACTTAGTCGAAGCAATAGTACGGTAGGCCCAGCCTTTGGTAGCGGGTTCGAGCTTAATCTCACCGGATAAATCAACTTTCCCCAGGTCATCGGTACAGCCGGCCAACAGAAACAGCAAACTCAGGAACACAATAAACTTTCTTCCTTGACATCTCATCAAAATATCCTCCTAACTATATGCATTACGCATAAATATATAATTTGACGACCTAAACAGGATTTTTGTTCCGTTTGCTAAAAGTATCAGTGGTGTCTGCTACATACACCCATGTCGCAGAAATTAAAAACAGTTACGGACAGACCAAGGAAATTTTCAAAGAAAAAATAAATTAAATCCTTGATAATACAGTATTTACCAATTTTAGTTGTAAAAATGGTAGATAGAGTAATTTTGTACAAAAATAAAAGGCCTCCGAAATCTCGGAGACCCTTAATACTCTTATGGTGGACCTGAGGGGAATCGAACCCCTGACCTCTTGAATGCCATTCAAGCGCTCTCCCAACTGAGCTACAAGCCCTTTTTGTTATCGCCATATCTCGCAGCGACATATAATAATATACTAAAAAGCGTTCGGTTTGTCAACAAAATTTCGCCCGAAAATTATCGGATATTTTTACCGTACGTTGACCACTGGCTTCTGTCAAACTTAATTAAATCAATAGGTATTTAGGTATTTGGCTTTTCTTCTCAAATTCACTGGTGTTCAATGCGTTTTATTGATCATTTATTCTACCGGTAGCAGCCGACTTTACATCTCTCTTCGATTAGCTTGGGTCGGGTGGCAAGGTACTCTCTTTAAGGTCAGCCTTTCCCTAATCCTACCAATACCGCAATGATGGCGGCAAGGATTGAAAGAATGATCCCTCCGTTTAACCAGGAACATAAGCCGGCACAGATCAGTCCCATCAGCGCTACTTCCGGTTTGCCGGGAATGGCTTGAAAAGTACCGGGAAAAATTAGAGCGCCCAATGCCGTATAGGGTAAGAGTTTCAAAAAACGTTGCCAATAAGCAGGTAAAGGACGTTCCGTAATCAGTAAAAATGGTATCAGTCTAGGTAAATAAGTTACTATAGCCATTCCTGCCACCAACCATAGAACCTTCATCCGGCTCCCTCCGTTTGACGCTCCACCAAAGCTCCCACCAGGGTAACTACCAGTATTGCCAAGATGATATTCCAACCGGCCGGAAATCGCTTCAAGCCGGCTAGAATTGTATGGACCAAACCTGCAGTCAAAGCCAAACAACCATACCAAGCCTTCTTTTTAATCACCGGGACCAACAATGCGACAAACATGGCGTAAAGGGTGATTCCCATGCTTTGTTGTAACGTTTTCGGTAATGCCGCACCAACCCAAAAACCGCCAGCGGTTCCGCCAACCCAGCCCAAATAAGCTGTAAAATTCAAGGCCAATAAGTACCCAGGATCCAATTTCCCCTCCCTGGTAGCTGCTACCGAAAATGATTCATCGGTAACTCCGAAGGCGATCCAAGGTAATAACCCCTTGGTCTTCCGTTCCAATCGTGCTGCCAAAGAAGTGCTCATTAATAGATGGCGTAAGTTCAATAACAAAGTTGCTGTGACAATTTCCAGCTGGGCTGCACCGGTCTGGAGTAGGTTAAGAGCAATAAATTGACTAGCCCCAGCATACACAAAGATCGAAAAGGCCAGACTCTGCACAAAGTTTAGACCGGTTACTTTAGCTAACAGACCAAATGCTATTGCTATGGGCAGATAGCCGATAAATATTGGTAAGCCGGCAATAACACCGGCTTTAAGATATGATCGTTGCATCAGTCTCAAATCCTTTTGATAAAAAATTGCATCTTAAATTATATAGATTAAATCCCATAAATCTCCCGATACTTCTTTTCAAAGTACCGGATCAAGTAGGAGGCGTCAATGGTCTCACCGGTAGCATCCTTTAATATTTCCGCTGGGGTTTTTAACTTTCCATAGCGGTGGATCTGGGCGCCGAGCCATTCCCGGATTCGTTGGAAATCTCCTTCTTCAATCAATTGGTCAAGCTTAAGCCCGGCCCGTTCCATCGCCGCCGCAAACTGGGCACTATAGATGTTGCCAATACTGTAGGAAGGGAAATAACCGAACGAACCGCTGGACCAGTGTACATCCTGCAATACGCCTTCGGCGTCGGTCTGCGGCCTGATCCCTAAATATTCCTCCATTTTATTACCCCAGATTTCCGGCAAGTCCGACACCTGACAGCTGCCTTCAATCAACGCCTTTTCAATCTCATAACGCAGGATAATGTGGAGGTTATAAGTCAGTTCATCCGCTTCGGTCCGGATCAATGATGGCATAACACAGTTTACACCACGGTAAAATTGATCGGCGTCGACCTTGGCGAATTGCTCCGGAAAAAGCTCCCGGACCTTGGGCAAATAACGTCTCCAAAAGCTCCGGCTCCGGCCGATCAGATTCTCATATAAGCGGGACTGAGACTCATGGATACCCATTGAGGCGCCAGTCCCTAGAGGGGTATTGATCAAGGCCGGATCGATATTCTGTTCGTAAATACCGTGCCCTCCTTCGTGAATACAACTAAAGACCGAACTCAGGAGATCATCCTCATAATAATGGGTAGTCAGACGGACATCTCCTCGATGGTTGGCACCGCCGGTAAAAGGATGTTCGCTTTCATGCAAGGTACCGGCAGCCATATCAAACCCAATCTCCTGCAACAGGTAGCGGCCTAACTCTTCCTGTTTGGCTTTGGGAAAGAACCCAGTAAAGATCTGCGTATCAACAGGACTGGCGCTGTCCTGAATCCGTTTTAAAATTCCCACCGTAGCCTGGCGTAAAGCGGCAAACAATTGATCAAGAACCGCAACAGTCATCCCCGGTTCATAGGGTTCTAACAGCGCATCGTAGGGGTGTCCCTGATAGCCCCAGAATTCAGCAAACTTCCGGTTGAAGTCAACGATTTTAGTCAAATAAGATTCAAACATTTTGAAATCATTGCCCTGTTTCGCCTCTTCCCAAATATTCTCCGACTTAGCTGTCAAAATAACGTATTCTTGATACAGCTCCGGCGGGATCTTTTTCAGCCGTTCGTTCACTTTCCGGTACTCCCGAACCGATTGAGCGATAACCGGGTCTAAGACGCGTAAATTTGCTTCCGTGCCCAAACAAGCAAGGTAACTGTTCATTTCCGGAGCAACAGTCAATTGATAGACTTGGGTGGAAAGGAACCCAATTACCTCCGCCTGTCTTTCCTGACCTTTTTTCGGGGTATTGGTCCGAGAATCCCAGTACAATACCCCCAAGGCGTTTTGGTAGTAAGCGATTTTCTTCATATGCTCTTTAAATTCAGTTACTACCGCTTCCAAAGCTTTTCCCATCAAATCTCCCCCTTGCATTGCGGTTTATTTTTTAATAACCCTAAAGAACATTATACTCGGGAGCACTTTCTTTAGACTTTTTCTTACCCCCTGGAATCGCTGCCGACCGCTCCTCCTTCTCACTTCACAGAAAACCCGGATAATGCCTTACCCGGGTTATGTTATCCTGTTATTGTTAACTAAGATCTAGTTCTTCGGTATCAGGTTAGGAAAATCCTGCTCTGGAATTCCTACAATCAACAAATTTTTCGTTCTTCTTTCCCAGCAATAAAGTTCAGCTAAACCTATAGCAAAAAATTAAACCAAGGAGTTTTGGCCTTAATTTAAATCGGGCTATCCAGTCAAATGTCTTCAATCTGAAAATCAATTGGTGTCTTTCCCATCGCCTTCAAAAATTGATTAGCTTTGCGGAAATGGTCGCACCCAAAAAAACCATTGGCTGATAAAGGGC
>DATCLA010000007.1:0-4089 GCA_036564195.1 Bacillota bacterium | reverse complement strand
CCGCCAGACATCGCTGCCGAAACTCCGCGTCACTTGTAACGGAGTCAAAAAAGCGGCGGGCGCGATCAGGATAAAGAAGAAAATATTGAACATAAAGAAGGTTCTAACATAATCATGGTTTTTGATATAAACGATCCCTTCCCGCAGATCCTCAAAATAGCTACCGGTCTGCTCAGCCAAGGCTTTGGTGTGGGCCGGGACATGCAAAAACAGCAACAAGATCGAAACCCCCAGCGCCGCCGTTACCACATCGATCATGAAGATCGTTTCGATGGCCGCCAGCGTCAACAAGGCTGCGCTGACCATCGGCGCAACCAACATCACCAGTGATTGGATACTGCTGTTAACTGCATTGACCTTAGTTAACTTATCCGGCGGCGCTAGCTGCGGTAAGAACGCACTGATGGCCGGCGTTTGGACCCCCGACCCGAAGGCGCGGATGGCTGAGGCTATGAATATCTGCCAAAGTCCATCATGGCCCATCCAAAACAGCATTGCTAAAATGAGTGTGGCTACGGCGATCAGCGAGTCGGATAAGATAATCAGCCACTTACGATGATAACGATCGGCCCATACCCCAGCAAAAGGCGAAAGCAGAAAGGTCGGGAGGAAACCGCAGATAATCGCGATAGTCATCATCATCCCAGATTGGGTTCTGAGAGTAATATACCAGGTGATGGCATGTTGGACCAAGGTTGAGCCGAAGAGGGATATGGTCTGGCTCGTCAAAAAGAGGGTGGTATTCTTTAGCCAGTTATTGTTCATATTAGATTTACCCCAATTATTGATAATTTTATCATCATTGTTCAGGCAATAAAAAATGCGGATCGGCATCCGCAAAGTAAGCTTTGATTTGCATAGCTGCGCAAAAAAGACAGTTGAATACGAGGGAAAATCACCGGGAAGGATTCACGTTCCTTATTCCATGTCTGATTCGTCAAATAAGCGTCACAAAAAAGCCCACTTTAGGTTGATGGTTCACTACCGGCTTTTCCCATTAGCTTGCCTTAAACGAATCGAGTACATGAAAGCCATACCCTCCTATACAATTGTTAAATTATAATAACATAATAGCACGAACATATCAAGTTGTAGCTTTAAGGCACAAAAAAGAAATTGTAGCGCGTCAGCCTCAATTACTTCTTCAACTCCGGCATGGAGTAAAACCGCCGTGTAACAGAGCCGGTCCTTGACTCCCCGTATAGCTGTTTAAGGGTCGAATCTCTACGAGATCTCCCACAATCGGAGGCGGCGTAGTAATAATTGTTCCGGCCCATGTGGTTAACTGATTACCAAATGAAGCAGGCGTCAGCCGAACATTCACAATCATCCGTGGCTCCGCCGGATCGTCCGTAATAAGGTCCAACATTCCGACATATGAATCATAATTTCCAAAGACCGAGGGATTAGGCAACGGCGCGGCCACCACCGTATACGCTCTCGTGCTCATCGCTACCTGCCTGACGATAACCGATCCGATGGGAATATCCACATCCGGAGGTAATACTGAAAAATTAGGCTGTAGCAACGAGCAAAACGGAGTCGGAATCAAAACCGGCGTTGGAGTCGGACCATTCGGGATACAAACCGTCTGTCCCACAGCTAACCGGTTAGGATCCACGCCGGGATTGGCTGCCAAAAGATCTTGTAAAGCGAGTCCGAAACGTACCGCCAAGTTGTAAAACGTATCGCCGGATCTGATGGTATAAAGGGTTCCACCGGGGCATACTCCCGGCGCCAGACCGGTTGAAGGAACGCAAATCTGTTGCCCGATTTGAAGCGCATCGGGATTGATCCCCGGATTCAAATTGAGTAAAGCTGTAGCCGTAGTCCCCAAACGTTGGGCGATTAAATATAAGGTATCCCCGGGCCGAATAATGTATCCCGCCAGCCCGGCAGGACAAGGCCGGTTGGTTTGAACATAGGTAATGTCTTTATTATTCATGGACATTCCGTCACTTCCTTTAATAATACTAAATGCCTGTCAAGATAACAAAGCTAACATGAGTTTAAAATAGTTGAACAACTATCCCAATTCCAACTCACGCTTATTCTCTTTTTACTGAAAAAGAGAGTAACCGCCATCCCTGGCACCATATCTTTAAACCAGTTACGGTGATAAATAATTCTACTTCATCCTATATAATCGATTATATGTAAAAAGAACTATGGCGGTTAATCTCGATCTTCCATTCTACTTTGACTTCTCTCCTGTCGAAACCCGTTGCGATTTATGCCCAGCGGTAGTTGTATGCTTCTAAGTTACTGAACAATGCAGTCCTTTAAATCATTTCTTGGTTCAGGAAAAATTTAATCGACAGTCTCCACTCTTCAAGAACTAATTGTGCTAAAATTAAATATAAAATTGAATTATTGGAGGGCCAAAATGAACTATATCAAATTAGGCCAAACTGCAATTGAAGTTTCCCGGATCACCTTCGGCTGCTGGGAACTGGGCGGCGGAGTGTGGGAAAAAGCCGCTGACGAACAGAATATTCACGCGATTCAAGTCGCATTCGAAAATGGCATTACTTCCTTTGACACCGCCGAAGCTTATGGCGACGGTCATTCGGAGAAAATCACCGGGCTTGCTTTGCAAGGCAAGCGGAAAGAATGCGTGATCGCCTCTAAGGTCCGCAAAGACAATTTAAAACCCGCCGACATCCGGCGGGCGGTTGAGAACAGTTTGAAGCGACTCCAAACGGACTATCTGGACATATATTACATTCATTGGCCAAATCCGGATATCCCATTGGCGGAAACCATGACGGAAATGGGCAAATTGAAAGCCGAAGGAATCATCCGCGCCATTGGTGTCTCCAATTTTTCCTTGGCACAATTACAAGAGGCCGCCAATTATGCCCGGATCGATGTGATTCAACCCGAATACAGCCTCTTGCAACGGGATATCGAAAGGGAGATCCTACCCTATTGCAAGCAAAATTCCATCGCTGTCATGAGTTATAGCTCCATCGCCAAAGGAATCCTGACCGGAGCGTTCCACCTTGGTAAAGCCAAACTTAAAGAGGGCGATTTCCGGAGTACCAGGCGGCTTTTCCTCCCCGAGCATCTGGAGAAAGAGACAGAGTTGATCATGGCACTCAAAGAAATCGCCGCATCCAAAAATGCCACCATTTCCCAGATCGCCATCAGTTGGCTGCTGCACCAGGAAGGACTCACCTCGGCGATTGTCGGCACCCAAAATGAAAAGCATCTACTCGAAAACATTCAGGCCAGTAACATCCGACTGACTGCGGCGGAACTAAGTCAACTGGATCAAGTGAGCCGGAAGGTACTGGACTCTCTATCCTAGGACGTTCTTAGAAAGAGCCAGGCATCCCTGGATTATTTAAAATTTGGCGGCTGCCTCCTTCCGGAATTCTTCTACAGCCGGAGTTAACCGGTAGTCGTTCTCTTTCAGTACTTCCAGGTACTCCTTGATCAAAGTTGAAAAGCTGCCCTTGGCCTCATCCCAATCATGTTTCAGATAGGCCGCTTTGGCCTCAGGATTCATTCGCTTGGTGTCGTAACTGAATAAGGGGGTATTGTCACAACCGAACAAGGCAAAGGCAGCATACTGTTTTAACAGCTTCTTTATGGCTGGGACCTGCGGCGAACTACTGCATTCCCTGATAAACTCTTCCTGGCGCAGCGCCCGATTGAAGACTTCCTTCCACGGGATCATCAACGCTGCATCCTTCACCGGAGGCTGCTCCGATTCGACCGCCATGATCTCATAGTACACAGCCAGATCCGGCGTTACAGCGGTATGGTATTTATCATAGAAGGCGTAATCGATTACAGGGAAGAAAAAGCCTTCCGCAGTCTCCACCTTATAACCGTCATTGATGGCTTCCTCAACAATTTTCCTTAATTGAGCATCTTGGATACTGCTGAAATCCCTCAACCGCCAACCGGTCTCCTGGTAAACCCGGGCCAATTCCTGCGGGAGCCCTTCATTCTCGAACTTCTTCTCCCATTGGGGCAGTTTGGCCCGTTGCACCCGCTCCAGCCCCGTTACTAAAAGAGCGGCCTTTTCCTGAGAAAGCCGGTCCACCTTCTCATCGAGAAATTGGCTGAGCTCTGCCA
>DATCLA010000006.1:0-11741 GCA_036564195.1 Bacillota bacterium | reverse complement strand
GTTTTTTCCCCTCCAGTCGGTTTATAATAATTGTAAGGACTTTATCATTCTGCCAATTAGTTGCTAAATGACCAAATTAATGTATAAAATATTTTTTAAATTGGCCAAATTTTAATCTTTCCTTACTTTGATAATAATTTCCATCTTATAATGATGTACCTACAAAAATTAGTTTTACCCCAATTCTAGAATGGAAAGAAAAAACAAGCAATTTTTTCTTTTATCATGTTATAACAATAGCAGGGAGATAAGAATAATTGGAGAATTTAAATGTAAAGGTTTAGAAATTTGGTAAAAAATTAACTATTAAGTGAGGCTGATTGATAGGGGGACAAAGATGAATATTTTGCATACCTCAGACTGGCATCTCGGCAAGTATTTGGAAAACCGGGAACGCCTGCCGGAACAGGTAGAGGTCCTGGACGAACTTTGCCGAATTGCCGAGGAACGTCAAGTGGATCTGGTCTTAATTGCCGGGGATATCTTTGACACCTTTATTCCTTCGGCAGCAGCAGAAGAACTCTTCTTTGATACGGTGGAACGGTTGTCTGCCCGGGGCCGCAGGGCGATAGTGATTATCGCCGGAAATCATGACAGTCCGGAACGCCTCTGCGCCGCAAAACCACTGGCCCAGCGCAACGGCATTATTTTACTGGGTGTTCCCGGGAGTGAGGCTACGATCTTTACCGGGGGAAGATCAGGTGTTAAGGTGGTGCAATCCGGCCCGGGCTGGCTGGAGCTGGCCATTGGTAACCAGGCGGAACATGCGGTAATAATTACCCTACCGTATCCGTCGGAGGCCCGCCTGGAGGAGTTATTAACTGAAAGTATGGACGAAACTGTCTTGCGCGAGGCTTATTCCGCTAAAATCGGCCGGATTTTTGCGACGTTGGAAAACCATTACCGGGAAGATACGGTTAACCTGGCAGTTAGTCACTTGTTTGTGGCCGGAGGGGAGTCCTCAGACTCGGAGCGGCCCATTCAATTGGGCGGCGCCTTGACAGTAGAACCTAGTCAATTGCCGGAAAAAGCTCAGTATATTGCTTTAGGACATTTGCATAAACCCCAAAAAGTAGCCGGCGCTAAAAGTACCGCCTACTACTCAGGCTCATTATTACCGTATAGTTTTTCCGAAACCGGTTACCGGAAAGCTGTCTATTTAGTTAAGGTTCACCCGGGTGCAGCGGCGGAAGTGGAAAAGATCGAGTTGCAAGGGGGTAAACCCTTAGTGCGCTGGGTTGCCAAGGAAGGGGTAGCGCAATTGATGGAATGGTGCCGTTCTGAACGGGACCGGGGGGCCTGGATCGATGTGGAAGTCCACGTAGAGCAGCCCTTGTCTCAAGAAGAGATTCAGACGATTCGTAATCTCCGTAGTGAGATCATCGGAATCCGACCGGTAATGAAAGAAGGTGTTCCGTTTGATCTCTTGGAGGAAAACCGGCTGGCCAAACCATTAAAGGATTTGTTTGAGGATTATTACCGCTTTAAAACCGGCACTTCGCCGCAGGCGGAGTTAACCCAGGTATTTTTGGAAATTGCTGCCGGGGAGGAGGAACCCGACCAATGAAGCCATTAAAATTAACTATTGAAGGACTGCATAGTTTTAAGGAACGGCAGGAGATTGATTTTGAGCAATTAAGCGATACCGGTTTGTTTGGGATCTTTGGAAAAACCGGCAGTGGGAAGTCAACGATTCTCGATGCAATTACTCTGGCGTTGTATGGGACAGTGGTGCGGGCGGTCAGCCGGACTCAGGGTATTTTAAACAGTCAGTGTAATAAATTGGAGGTCTCATTTAGTTTTGCAATCGGTACTGGGGCCGAGCGGAAGGTCTATCGGGTGGAACGGGGTTTCAAACGGCATAAGGACAGACGGGATTCGGTGCAGGCCACAGTCTGCCGACTGGTGGAGGTCAACGGCGCCCAGGATAAAATCATCGCTGCAAACAGTTCCGAGGTTACCCATAGGGTCGAAACCATCATTGGTTTAAATATGGAAGACTTTACCCGGTCGGTGGTGTTGCCCCAGGGAGAGTTCTCCCAATTTTTAAAGTTGAAAGATGCGGAACGCCTCCGGATGCTGGAAAGGATCTTCGCATTATCCGACTATGGCAGCAGGCTCACTGAGAAGGTGAAGAAAGAACGAGACAACTTAGTACTACAACTGGAGCTGGTCGAACGGTCCATTCAGGAACAAGGCGAAGTGTCTGAAGCTCAACTGACTGCTCTCCGAACTAAGCTGGCGGAGGAAGAAGCTGAGCAAGCCCGGTTAGTAGCCGAGGCCGTTAAGAGTGAAACTGAGTTTACTGCGGCCAGCCAAGTCTGGCAGCTCCAGACAGAATTGGAGCAGATCCAGGAGAAGCTACGGCTCCAGCAGCAAAAGAAGAATGAAATCGAGCTGAAAAGGGCTATTTTCGAAAAGGCTCAAGTTGCAGAGACCCTCCGTCCGTATCTGGAGAGTTCCCAAAAGGCAAAGGCTGACTTAGCAAGCAGCCGGGAGGAATTTCAGAAAATATGGATGTTATTCCAAACTGAACAGGCAGAAAATCAACGGTTAAGTGCGGAATTCGCTGAAGTAGAAACGCTCTTCTTTAAAAGACAACCAACCTTAATCGCCAAACGCACCGAAATTCAAGCCTTGCTTCCCATAGAGGTTGAGCTGCAATTGAAAGAAACTGAGCTTTCGAAGTTACAGGCTGAAACCGCTAAACTCACCAAGGAGCTGGCACAAATTCAAGCCAGAATTGAAGCAAGCAAAGCAGAGCGGGATCAGAAGGAGCAGAAACAGAAAGAGATTGAGGCGGAGATTCGCGTTTTAACAGTGGAGGCAGCCTATAAAGAAAAAGTTTTAGCTGGAGTGGAGCTTGAAAAAGAGGTTGACCGGCTGGAACAGGAGGTTGACCGTTTTGAAACGGAAAAAGCGGAACAACTGCAACAGCAGCAAGCGTTAGAAGGAGAAATCCGTGAAAGGGAGGCTGCCGCCAGACAATTAGCCCAGGAATTGGAAGAGTTACAGGAAAAAACGCTCCGGCAGCAGCAACAAAAACCCGGTGATTTACAAAGTTACGCCAAACGCAGCAGTGAATTAAATCGTTTGGAGAGCGGGATTAACCAGATCATTGCCATCCAGGCCGAGACGGAGGCAATCAAATTTGAAGTATTAAAATTGATGGAAGTTTGGAACCCGGCCAAAGAAAACCAAGTTAAATTGTATAAATTAATCGAGCAGCAACAACAGAAGTTAGCCCGGATGGAAGAGGTCCAAGTCCGCTTAAAGGAAGAAATCCGGTTGCTAGAGGAACAATCCCTAGCTGCCAGGCTCGCCGGTGAACTACACCAGGGGGCCGCCTGTCCGGTATGTGGTTCACTCCAACACCCCAAACCGGCGAAATTTGACCAGACGGAACTCGAAAAGAAGCGGACTAAAATGTTGAACAACGAGACTTTTACCCAAACCGCCCGGGAAGAGTTGGAACGCTTGAACCGAGAATTCTTCCAAGGTCAAGTCCAGACAGAGCAGTACCAAAACCGTTATACCGAGCTTCAGGAGAAGATCAGCCGGTTCTGGGAGCAGCTAGCCGAATTAAAACAGATGCTTCCTTCGGAAATCCGGGAAAACAGCCCCGCCAAATTGAAAGCCTATCTACAGCAGAAACAGGCAGAGACCGAAAATTACCGTCAAACCATTAGTGATTGGGAGGAGCAGACTAAAGAGATCCAAGCGGAACTGGGGCGGGTAAAAGAGGCCAAATTGGCAGCGGACCACCAGGTCCAACAGTTAAATAATCAGCGGGAACTGTTGTCGCAGACCATGGAAAAGATCGAAGCCCAATTACAGAAAGTCCAGCCGGAGTTGAAACAGAAACAGGAGAGTCTGGCGAAGTTGCGGCAAGAGTTGCCTACAGTTAAGTTCGGCGAGGAACAAAAGCGGATTTTAGCTAATGAGCGCAAGTTGGAGGCATTACGACAGACCATTGTCAAGCTAACCCAGGAACTGACTGGGCTGGATACAACGTTGTCCGGGTGGCGTAATGACCAAGAGCAGCTTAGTTTGAAACTGCATGAGTTTAAGACTAACGAAAGAGTGTTATTACGGGAAATTAACGAAAGTAAAACCAGGGTTCAGGCTGTGACCGGCGATCAAAAACCCCGGGAAATACTTGCGGAAATCGATGAGTGTCTTAATAATTTAACCCATAAATACGAATACCTCAAACAACGCACCGAGCATTCCCGCAGTGAGTTACAGAGTTTGGAGAGTCGGACGGTTGAGGCCCGCAAAAAAATGGAACTGAGCCAGGAAAACCTAGACCACGCTCAGGAAGTACTCGACCGGCTGCTGTTAGAGAAAGGGTTTTTAAATGGAAATGATTTCCAGGATGCAATGCGCAGTCCGGGAGAACGCGCGGAACTAAAAGCGGTTATTACTGAGTTTGATGAAATGGAAAAAAGGTGGCAACACCAGATCGAAATCATTCAGCACAAGTTGGACGGCCGGGCGGTAACCGCCCAACAGTGGGAACAATTACAAGCCCGGCAGCAACAGCTCCAAACCAGGAAAGAAGAGTTGCTGGGGGAAATCTCCAAACAACAGACTCGCATCAGCGACTTAGAACAGCGCTTGCAAAAAGTGGGACAATACCGGAAGGAACAGCGTGGCTTGGCAAGGAGAAAGGCCTTGGTGGACGAGATCTTCAAACTGCTGCAGGGTGATGCGTTTGTTGCCTATATTGCCGAGGAACAGATGCGCTATATCTTATGGGATGCCTCCCGCCGCCTGGAAATGCTCACTGGCAGCAGGTACGCTTTACGAATGGATGATAATAAAGATTTTGTGGTAGCGGATAATAGTAACGGCGGGATAGTCCGGCCGGTGTCTTCGCTTTCCGGGGGAGAAACTTTTTTGGTCTCGCTTTCACTGGCTTTGGCTTTATCCGGAAAGATTCAACTTAATGGTAAGCACCCGTTGGAGTTTTTCTTCCTTGATGAAGGGTTCGGCACCCTCGACCCGCAACTGCTGGAAGTAGTGATGGACTGTTTGGAACGGCTGCGACAGGAGAATTTAACCATCGGGGTGATCAGCCATATGCCGGAGTTGCGTAGCCGGATTAGCCGCCGCCTGATCGTCACCCCGGCTAGTCCCGGAGGTGCCGGTAGCCGCATCAGAATTGAAAAGGCGTGAGGTTAACCCGAAAGTTAAATCTTTTTAAGGAAGCTTTCAAAAATATTTTAATTGCGTTATATATATATTGTATTGATCTTTGAGGGGGTTTTTAAAGGTGAAAAAATGGCGTTGTACGATTTGTGATTATGTTTTTGTCGGTACTCAACCCCCGGAGGTCTGTCCGGTGTGCGGTGCCGGAGCTGCCTATTTTGAACCGGTGACCAACGAGGCCCAAATCACGCCGGAGGATTCCGCAAGACTCCAAGAGGTATTGTTGGCGCTGCCCTGCGGTTTGTTTGTCGTAGCTTCAAGGACCGCGGATTCAAAACGGGTAAACGGGATGATCGGCAATACGGTTCTGCAGCTCACCAGCACTCCACTCCAAGTAATTCTGGGAATGGATAAACAACATTGGACTACCGAATTAATCCGGGAAAGCCAAGTCTTTTCGGTGATGATGTTAAAACCGGAACAGTTGCAACTGGTTAAAAGATTCGGGTTTAGTTCCGGCCGTGATCTCAGTCAGGATAAATTTTCCGGACTCGCCTGGGAAAAGGGAGTAACCGGCGTTCCGGTTTTAAAGGAGCGGGCCGGCTATTTTGAGTGCCGGGTGGTGGAAGGCAAGACTCTGGATGCCGGGACTCATCTGCTATTTTTAGCCACAGTAGTTGCCGGTGCGATCGAACCACAGGCCAAGGTGCTTACCTACCAGGAATACCGCCGGAGGAAACAGGAGCTTTGGGACTGAACAACAAAACACGCTGACGCGTGTTTGTCTGGACCGAGATTAATTTAAAGCCGTTTTTCCAGCATCGCTCCGATTTCTTCGGGAGTGAGCCCGCTGGCTTCGATCACAAAGGCCTCGGTCTCGATGTCATGCATACCCAGGAGGTTTTGATCCATCCCACTGGTAACGATAGCGTCGACATCTTGCAATTCCTCGGATAATTCGTCACTGTGCATAAATTCAATTATTTCATAGCCCTGGTCCTCCAGATATTCGCTGACGGTGGTTAAGTCGGATTCAACCGCAACTCTGGCTTTCATCTTGTGTAAAACACCTCCGAGCCTAGTTTGTCCCGGGTCGGGACGGATTAACCGTATTTTTTGGCCGGAAGTAGAAATTAGTATTCCTTATCAAGAAAGTGCTTTTGAAGCTTTACCGGTTGGCTGCGAACCGGTACGGATACGGATTTGCCCAATCGTAGCAAGCAATCCGAGGTAAAAAAGAGTCTCAAAATATTCTTCCAGAAGGAGATTACCATCATTAGGCAGAGTAAACATATCTTTTTCGGCACAGTTGGCCATGATGATTGCAAAGAAAGCGATTCCGAACGCCAGGACAGGAAATCTTTTTGCTTTGAACAGTTGCAGTGGGATCCGGTACAGCCGGTATTTAACCACTTGATAGATAATGAAGATTAAGATCAGTCCTAAGAGGGGATCAATTACCGGACCATACCAGAGTGATTTGGATGATACCAAGACCGGCCCGTGAGGACCGACCGACTGATAGGGGAAGAACGCTGCACCCCAACTGGTCTCACGGCCCAGTAATACCAACCAGACGGGGGTTTGGTAAGACCAAAACTGCGCTAAGGGACGGGAGGAGGTGTGGCGGCTCCACCACCAAGCGGCGCAACCTCCCGCCAATAACAGGCATACCTGGGTCCATTCGAATGGGCCGTTCTCCCAGGACCAGAAGGCGGGGAGTACCCGCGCAGCCGGGTAAGCAAGTATCAAGCAGCTAATGAGGATTAAATATAAAAAACGTTCCAGGTTGGTAAGGTGGTACCTGGTTACGTTTTGGGAATTAGCTAAAACCGGCAGAGGATCAAAAAAGGAATCAGCTTTTTGAGACATCCGGATCATCTCCCTGATTAGATAAAGTTGGTAATTTGTTGGATTACTTAATAATTGTAGCAATACTTTTAATAAGTTTATCATATAATAAACTTTCATTAAGGGCAAATTAAGTAATTGTAAAGTAAGGATTAATTTGGGTATTTCAGTAATTACCGGTTAGACAATATTTAGTCTGGTACTGGTGCGGTTACAATGTTTGGATCATAAGATAAGTTGTAAATTCATCTTAAGTCTGCTATAATAGTAATGCTTATTGCGATGGCCCCGTAGCTCAGAGGATAGAGCAGTGGTTTCCTAAACCATGTGCCGGAGGTTCGACTCCTCTCGGGGCCGCCATCGAAATGACAAGGGTTTCGTAAATACGAGACTCTTATTTTTTTACCTCAAAAAGGGGTTAAGAATTGCGCTCAATCCGGTTGTTCACCCCTTTGATTAGGGCGGTATGGTTTGATTGATGTAAGTTCGAAAATCAATGAATGTCTCATAATATTACCCTCATTTTAACGCTTATAAGTTTACATTGTACCAGTACAACATTGGAAGTAATATAAATAAATTATACATAACTTCTTGACATATGAAGGGAATTTAGTAAAATAAAGCATGTACTAGCAAATTTAACTTTAGGATGCTTTATTATTAAGTGGTCTTAACAGATAAGGGCGAACGTATTTGGCGTGGTAGCACTTACTCAAATTAGGTTTGGGGTAAATAGTATAAATCCCCATGTCTCGCATTATCCAGTGTACCCTCTTCCCGTTGCTGAACAGTTGATCATCCCGCCTCAAAATGCGGATAATGGTTCGATAACCCTAAGTGGGATAAGTATGTATTTCATAAATTCGGCGCATGACTAATAAGTTCTCATCAGATATTTGCTTCTGAGCAGGAGGCTGGCGTATACACTGATACGGTTGACACTTAATAATTCCACCTGACGCTTGACACTGATCTTCGAGTCATTTCGATTAATGAAATTTTTTCTCCCAGTCGGGTCCGACAATTTCTTCAGATTTTATTGAGCCAGTTAACCTCATTGGTTTCCCTTTTTCATACTTTCATTATAACTTACTTTTTATTTTGGTGTCTCAATCTATGGGTTCATTATAATTATCCGGTACAATTAATTGTTATATTCCATAATGTAATGGAAATAGGGAGGTAATCAACTTGTGAATTTGAAAAAAAAAGATTATTTGACTTGTTTGCTTTTTCTCGGTCCTAGTTTGATGGGTTTTTTCATATTTTACTTAATGCCCTTTATTGGAGGTATATATTATTCACTTATTGATAATATTAACTGTTACCATTTTGTAGGGCTTCATAATTATGTTAACTTATTACATAACGCTGCTTTTTTAAAGGCTAGTTTGAATACAATATTATTTACAAGTATTTGTGTGCCATTAATAATGGTTCTATCTTTATGTTTAGCGTTATTGCTAAATAAAAACATTCGTGGGAAAAAGTTGTTTAGGACGGCCTTTATTTCATCCTTGGTTG
The DNA here is from genome assembly GCA_036564195.1 of Bacillota bacterium. Classification (GTDB taxonomy): domain Bacteria; phylum Bacillota; class UBA4882; order UBA8346; family UBA8346; genus DATCLA01. The sequence continues at coordinate 3,209 of DATCLA010000006.1, read as the reverse complement.
TTCCTGTTGCATCAGTTGCACTTTTCTGGCAAATTATCTTTGACATTAGCGGACCTCTAAATGCACAAATTGTTGCTTGGGGGGGTAGACCAGTTGACTGGATGAATTCTGATTGGGCGCGAATAGTTATTTTAATTGTCTATTTGTGGAAAAACGTAGGCTATAATATGATTTTGTTTTTAGCTGGTTTACAAAATATTCCAAAAGATTATTATGAATTAGCCAAACTCGAAGGGGCTAACCCTTGGCAGCAGTTTATGGGGATAACTTTAATTTATTTAGCGCCAACATTATTTTTTGTCTTAATTATTTCGATCATTAATTCATTTAAAGTATTTAGAGAGACATATTTAATTGCCGGAGATTACCCACATGATAGTATTTATATGTTACAACACTATATTAACAATAGTTTTACGGTTTTAGATTATCAAAAATTGACTTCAGCCGCAATAATTATAGCAACACTAATTTGTATATTGATTTTTGTGTTGTTTCGCATAGAACGTAAATTGAACAATACAATAGGATGATGGGGGCGGGGATGAAATATAAGAAAAATCAAACATTAGTGAAATACTTGGGATCTTTTTTGGGATTAACTGCTATTTGTTTTTTATTCCCCATAATTTTGACTATAACCAACTCATTTATGACATCCGGTGAAATTACCAGAAATTATATTTTAGACTCTGAAAATGAAGATGGACAACAACAGTACATAGTACTTAACTTAATTCCTGAGGAAGTGACAGTAAAACAATACTATACGATTTTAATGAAAACTTCACAATATCTATTTATGTTTTGGAACTCAAGTATACTGGTAGTTCCAATTGTGCTTGGTCAGGCCTTGGTAAGTATCATGGCGGCTTATGGGTTCAGTCGGTTTAAATTTAAAGGCTTAGAAACAATCTTTTACATATACATTGCTACTATGATAATGCCTTATCAAGTAACCTTGGTTCCAAACTATATAATGGCTGTAAAACTAGGTTTAGTTGGCTCGTATGCATCAATTATATTACCTGGCATCTTTAATACCTTTGGGGTTTTTTTGTTGCGACAAACAATGCAGACAATCCCAGAAGAATATATTGAAGCAGCTTTGGTTGATGGTGCCACCCATTTTAATATATGCTGGCGAATAGTTGTGCCGATGGTTAAACCTAGTTTAGCAGCACTTGCCATTTTGCTGACTATTGATAATTGGAATATGGTCGAACAACCTTTAATATTTTTACAAGATATAGTAAAGCAACCACTCTCGACCTATCTATCGCAAATTAGTAAAACCGATTTAGGGATTTCCTTTGCTGCTTCGACAATTTATATGCTGCCATTATTATTAATTTTTCTTTATGGAGAAAGTTATCTAATAGAAGGAATTGAATTATCGGGGATCAAAGGATAATTTTCATAATCTTTTACCAAAGGAGGATAAATGACCAATATTACTCCTCAAACCTCAAATGAAAACCAAAATCCTGTAAAAAGAGTAACAGGAAAAGCTTTGATTTTCTTCTTTAGTGGCATGATTCTGCTAACTTTTTTTTCACGAACTATTAATAATTATATGATCCCACGTGTTAAAGTCGATAAACCAAGTAGCGGCGCGTTGGTGAAAGAGGTAACTGGCAGTGGTACGGTTGAAGCTTGTCAAACATTTAAAGTTTATAGTAATAACTCTAATGCTATGGTTAACTACTTAAATGTTCGGGTAGGCGACCAAGTTCGACAAGGTCAAATATTGTTAGTTTTAGATGCTAAAGAACTGAGTAGCAAGTTACACGAATATTTAAACTTCTATAAAGCTGGTAAGATAACATTTAACCAATTACTTAATCAAGTGTCACAGTACAACTTAACAGTTGAAAAACAAAAATTAAGATTGGCAGAGATTAAATTAAAAGAAGCTCAAAATAGTTTACGTGCATTAGAAGTGCTTTGCAACGAAGGAGCCGAACCAGAAATTAAATATAGGCGGGCAGAACTTGACCTTTTAGAGGCAGAAGAAGAGTACAAACTACATCAGGAAACGATGAAACTAAAGTTCCTTCAAAATAGGGAACTATTAAAACAAAGTATTTTTATTGCACCATTTTCTGGAATTATTACTGAAGTCAACGTTGAGCAGGGGGGATTTGCTACCGGAACCAAATATTTGATACAATTAACAAATACTGCGAACGGTTTTGTTTTTAAAGCAACCGTTCCAAGTGCTGAGGCAAATTATTTATCGGTTGGTGATTCTGTGCAGGTGAGTTTACAGTCTATGACTGAAAAAACTATAAAAGGAGTTTTAATATCGATCACCGGAAAAACTGTAACCAATAATGAAGATCAAAAGGAATTAACTATTAAATTACCTCAGGAATTAAAGTTAACCGGAGGTGAACATGGCAATATAGTTATTAATAAAATGTCTGGCTTCTATAGTTTTTTAGTCCCACTTTCAGCCTTATGTGAGGACGATGAGGGAACTTTTGTGTGGACGGTTAAGGAACGCCAAGGTCCGCTTGGAAATGAGTATTATGTTGTTAAAACGTTCGTCACCGTTGGTGATAAGGATAATTATAAAGCTGGAATATATTCCGGAATTGAACCAGGGTCTCGCATTGTAATTGAGACGACCAAAAAGTTAGAAGATGAAAGTCGGGTAATAATAGATGCCTCTGAATAAAACTTTCAAACAGTTAAATAATTCTTTGTTCTTGATTTACGGTGGGGTATTAGTATTGTTATTAGGGATTTACCTAGAACAGGGATTAGTAAATCAAATTACTAACCTTGGTGGCTGTTATAGCACTCATAAAATCACAGCTAGAGTTAGCGACTCGGAAGCTACAAGTAAACCCAATTGTTATTTTCAGCTAGAGGATCTTCCAAAAATCGGTCGGTATTTTCAAACAAAGCAATATATTGCTTTGACTCAAACTAAAATGACTGTAACTGGTAAATTTCATAAAACACAAGCCGAGGTGATAGGTACCACGGAGCTGTATCCGCAATTCAATTCAGTTTTGTTCAAACAAGGTAATTTCTTCACCGGAGAAGCCGTGAATAATTCGGCGTCAGTTGCCATTATTGATGATACTCTGGCTCAAGATATATTTGGCTCAGAACAAGTAGTTGGTAAGATTATCGAATTGCACCTGAATAAGTTAAAAATCATCGGTGTAAAAAAAACGGCCGACTCTATAGTGCAT
>DATCLA010000005.1:0-1706 GCA_036564195.1 Bacillota bacterium | reverse complement strand
TGTAGATCCGCGGATTAGCCCTCGAAAGCAGCAAAAATCAACAGATACAATTGACATGGTTAAACTCCGGGAAAAGGGTCTGACCTACCAAGCAATCGGACAAATTTTTGGTTTAAAGCGCGATACGGTTTTTAAACGCATTAAACGATTTAAACAAAAGCAGGGCTAGGGAGAACGCCGAGAATCCCGGCAGCGATACGCTTAATATGGCAGTACCGTTAACGGCAGTACCGCTCCGCTCAACCTGCGCAGGAATTATTATGGGAGGTTTTAAACCGTGATAAATATTACATTATCCGCAAGCACTAATAAAGAACTAACCGCAATGATCGAAACTTTAAAAAAAGAAGGGCTGATCAACCGGTTATCAATCGTTGAACCGGAAGAAGTTAACGCCCCGGTAAAGCAACCGGCCCAACCTCAACAACCAGCACAACCGGTAAACGTTGCCCCGGTACAAACACAACAACCGCTATTTAATATTGGCCACAATCCGACTACATCCGGGGATTTAATAATCGGACAGGTGGCACAGCCAGCACCGCCCCAACCAATGCAACCGGTAAACGTTACTCCAGTTCAACCTCAACCAGTGCAACCTCAACCGGCCCAGCCTTTGCCCACAACTGCGCCAAGCTATACTCTAGAGCAGCTGTCTTTAGCAGCGGCCAGGGGTTTAATGGACACCGGGCGGCAGACTGAATTAATGCAGTTATTAGCTAAATATGGTATTCAGGCCTTAACTCAATTACCTAAAGAGCAATATGGGGCATTTGCAACAGATCTCCGGGCAATGGGGTGTAAAATATGAGCGCTATTGATGATATTGCTATTGACGCATTAAACCAGCAGCGGAAACACGCCTTGTTAAATGCCAGTGGCGCTCATAAATGGTTAAACTGTACACCTTCCGCCCGGCTAGAGGAAACTTTGCCGGAATCCCAAAGCGTTTACGCAGACGAAGGGCGTTTGGCGCATGCAATCGCTGAATTGAAACTCCGGAAGCATTTTATTGAGCCAATGGGGCCACAGAAATTTAAAAATGCGCTAAAAAAACTTCAAGAGGATCCGCTCTATCAGGATGAGATGCTCAAGCACACTGATACATATTTGGATTATGTATCAAAAATAGTACACAGTTACCCGGCCCCGCCATATGTGACGATTGAACAGCGCCTTGACTATAGCACATTTGTTCCGGAAGGGTTTGGGACTGGCGACTGTATCATTATTGGCGGCAGTACCCTGCATGTAATTGATCTCAAATACGGTAAAGGTGTTCCGGTATCGGCTGAATGCAATCCCCAAATGATGCTTTACGGCCTGGGCGCATACGTTAAGTATCTTATGCTTTACCCGATTGATCAGGTTCGATTAACAATCGTACAGCCCCGGCTTGACAGTATCAGTGAATGGGAAATCAGTATCCATGAATTAGTCCAATGGGGCGAAAAATACGTTAGGCCGAGAGCACAACGGGCATATAACGGGCAAGGAGACTTTAATCCCGGTGAATGGTGCCGGTTTTGCCGAGCTAGGGCGACTTGCCGAGCGCGGGCTAATATCCATACCGCGTTAGAAGATTTTGGGTATAAAAAACCGCCGCTACTATCTAATGCGGAAGTCGGGGAGATATTAGTCCGGGCGCAGGAATTAGAAAAATGGGTAAAAGACCTTGAGGAATATGCGCTTAGTGAGTGCTTAGC
>DATCLA010000004.1:0-3438 GCA_036564195.1 Bacillota bacterium | reverse complement strand
ATCTTTCCTGATCTTTCGCAAAAAAATTCCGACCGAAGTCGGAATCAAGAAAAGAAAGGAATTGGGACTGGATCTGCTATTATCGGGTCAAAAGGCTCCTTTTTCGAGAAATTGAAGCACTATTACAGTCATATCGTCTCTTGGGACTCCGTCTTGGTTGATTCGCGCTAGATTCATCAAATATTCACCCAGCGCTTCCGGGCCGACCACTTCGACTTGGCGTAAAGCCCGAATCATCCAATCCTCTTTGCCCACTTGATCGATTTTACTGTCGCTGACTCCGTCGGTTACCATGACGATCAAATCGCCCGATTGTAATTGGACAACGGTCCGTTCCAAATCCACTGAATTCAGGATGCCGGCCGGAAGAGAGGTGGACTTGATGCTCCAAACATCCCGTCCTCTCTTGATACAAGTAGTGGCCGCCCCAATCTTAATGAATTCGGCGCGCCCGGTATGGAGATTGATTATTGTCAGATCAACCGTTGCGAACGATTCTTCGGGGGTCCGAAGCAAGAGGATTGAATTGACCATTTTGACGGCAAAATCACGATCGACCCCGGTTTCCAATAATTTCTCTAGAATTGAAACAGTAGTATTGCTTTGGCTGGCCGCTTTGCTTCCATTGCCCATCCCATCGCTTAAGATCGCTACAAAATGTCCATCTTTTAACTGGCGCAGGGCATGATTGTCCCCGGAAAATTCATTGCCGCCCTTAGGGAGTTTACTGACTACCGTCCGGACCTCGTAAGGGCATACCGGAGTCAGGCAATAATAACAATCGCCATTATTCAGCTGACAGTTGCGCTCCCAAACAGAGTAATCTTGGCCGAGCAACTGACTGATTAACGGAGTCATAATGTACTGACATTCCCGTTTTCGGTTACAACTCCGTTGTTTGATCCGTATTTCGACCCCTTCTTCTCCCAGACCGAGAACCGACGTTTCCTTAACATTGATGCCCACCCGGTTTAGACAAGTAGCCAGTTGGTTTTCGATCTCAATCCGAAATTCGGGGTCCGCCGTGACTTCAAGCGCCAATTTATTTATGATCTGGGCCATTCCTTGCAACTGATTGGCGAGAAAAGTCTTGCTCTCCTCCAACTTGCTTTGCCAATAATAATCGGCTTGACATTTTTCGAATAAATGATTGATTGTGGTCAATAGTTTGAATTGTTGAAAACAATTTTTAGCCAGACGGCCCTTTAAATGTTTAGTATTTACTTCGCCGTACAGTTCGGCCAAGGCCAACAAGTCGAATAATTCCCGGTAGGTAGAGTAAAAATTCTCTCCCCAACAGGTTTCATAACCATTACATTGCTGGCAGTTTTTGGAGCAAACTTGATCCAGCATTGTATAGAGATCCATTTTATTGGTCCCCGGCTCCTCTAAGGGTTCCTCATTGAAGGACTTGGCCAGTTCAGTAAAGATCGCGGCCAAATCATTGAAACGGTTTAAAATTATCTCCCTGACGCCGTTATTTTCGACCGCCGGATCCGCCGGCTTGGTTTCGCTCGGAAAATAATTGGAAACCTGGGTCAAATAGCGTTTTGGAGTTATGATGAAAGCGCCTAACCCAATTGACCAGGGAAGCAGTTGTTCGGTGATATTTGCTTCGAATTGCAGTTCATGCAATATATAATAGCAACCCAAACTGATACCGAGGATTGTCCCTAATTTGCCTAAATTTTTTAAAAAACCTCCCAAAAAACCGGTTACACTATATAAAGCGATCAAAGCCGTCAGACCACCGGTTGCAATCCCCACTGCTATTCCTAACAAGACTCCCATGGCTGATCCAACTCCTCCTCCACCTAAGTAGGCGACAAAGATCAAGACTATACTGACAGCCAGCTCAGTAACGGATACGGTATCAATCATCAGTTGGTTTGTCCCGGCTACCGCTGACACTAAAATTAACGCTAAAGAAATTATCGCCGGTTTCGATTTTTTAAACGGATTACTGATGAAATTAAGTCCAATTTGAAAAATGCCCGCCAGTAAAAAACTGATATTTAGCTCCAGTATTACTTTTAAAAGATCATTGAAGCCCGGTTCAGAAATGAAGACCACGGACAATCTTAAAATTGTCCAAATTACATAGGACATCATTCTGGTAGACTTATTTTTCTCCCAACTGAAGATGCGCCCTAATAAAGCATAGATGAGAACGGCTCCAACAATCCCGACACTTTCGTCGAAATTTCGCACCGTCAAGCTTCCGGCCAACAACCCCGACCACAATAAAATTCGCGCAAGTAGCTTCTGATTACGGTTTATGAGACAATATCCAATACCGGCAGGATAAAGAGGTCCGGGCAGAGTAAACCGGCTTAACAAAAATACTATCCCTGCCTCGAATACCGTTCTAATAAACCTGATATACCAGGATATCTTTTTGTTGATAAAAGAGCGGTGAATTACCGCAGGTGAAACCAGTTCATTAAAATTATCCTTTCTTACCGCAGCAGAAAGTTCAATGGCCACCTTCTCAACAACCACCCTCCTTTTAACACTCACGGGGATCAGTATATCATTATTTCCCCATTTACCATGTCGTTTTTTTGAAGGATATCCCACTGAATTTCCTTACTTCTTCTTTAAAAACCGCCATTTATATTTATTAGATGATAGTGATCAATCGCGGCTTCGGAAAAACAGTAGCGGATTTTACAGATTTGTTTCCTAAAAAAATGAATTAAATTAATAAGCACTACCTTCCGCTCGAACAAGCATGATAACCGGCTTTTCCTGCTAGTCGCCGCCCTAAAACAATCGATCCGGAAAAAGCTGAATCAATATCTCCTTCCGAAGGCTAGCTTCTATTTCCTCTCTGTGATCTGCGGCGGCGCCTTCTTCACCATCATTAAAAAAAGGATGATTAGACACAAGTAGCCGAATAATGGATAGAACTTCCCTACTAAGTTACTGAAGCCGATTTCACCGATTAAGATCCCGGCCAGCGCCAGTATGACCACACAAAAACGGAATCCCCACCCGGTCGCAGCCGCTAGGCGTTGCGCCACTCCATAAATATTCGCCAGTAAAGTAGTTAACATTTCACACCATAGCACCGCGGCATACGCCCAATACATCCCCTTGCCGGCTATTTGGGCCAGATCCATCATCGGTAACGGACTTTTCTGTAAATGGGGAAAGTGAACAATGATTGACCAATGGATTAATCCGGCCATTACCCCCAAAATTGCGCTCCCCAACCAACCGCCTAACTTCAAATGGATTAGCCAAGGATATTTCCTGGAAAGTGAGAGCAAGACCGGGATTGCTAAGACCAAATTATAGGAAGAAAACTGTACCGCCGCTAGAATCCAACTCAAATCGGGGGTATTCGACACGAAACCGGCGCAGTGGTTTTGAATGGCATAAATTGCAACAACTAAAGCGCCGGTGAACATTAAGGGCACAATTATCAAATTT
>DATCLA010000003.1:0-2842 GCA_036564195.1 Bacillota bacterium | reverse complement strand
GGCTTCGGGTGTTGCCGACTTTCGTGACGTGACGGGCGGTGTGTACAAGGCCCGGGAACGTATTCACCGCAGCGTTGCTGATCTGCGATTACTAGCGACTCCGACTTCACGGGGTCGAGTTGCAGACCCCGATCCGAACTGAGACCGGCTTTTAGGGATTCGCTCCACCTTACGGTATCGCAACCCGCTGTACCGGCCATTGTAGCATGCGTGAAGCCCTGGGCATAAGGGGCATGATGACTTGACGTCGTCCCCACCTTCCTCCGAGTTGACCCCGGCAGTCTTCGATGAGTCCCCGGCATTACCCGCTGGCAACATCGAACGGGGGTTGCGCTCGTTGCGGGACTTAACCCAACATCTCACGACACGAGCTGACGACAGCCATGCACCACCTGTGGACGGCCCCGAAGGACCCGACATCTCTGCCGGTTTTCCGTCCATGTCAAGCCCAGGTAAGGTTCTTCGCGTTGCATCGAATTAAACCACATGCTCCACCGCTTGTGCGGGTCCCCGTCAATTCCTTTGAGTTTCATTCTTGCGAACGTACTCCCCAGGTGGATTACTTAACGCTTTCGCTCAGCCGCTTACATTGTATCGCAAACAGCTAGTAATCATCGTTTACTGCGTGGACTACCAGGGTATCTAATCCTGTTTGATCCCCACGCCTTCGTGCATGAGCGTCAGTTGCGGTTTAGTAAGCTGCCTCCGCAATCGGTGTTCCTTGTGATATCTACGCATTTCACCGCTACACCACAAATTCCGCCTACTTCATCCGCACTCAAGAAAACCGGTTTCGACGGCACTCTCAAGGTTGAGCCCTGATATTTCACCGCCGACCTAATCCCCCGCCTGCGCACCCTTTAAACCCAATAAATCCGGATAACGCTCGGATCCTCCGTATTACCGCGGCTGCTGGCACGGAGTTAGCCGATCCTTATTCGTAAGGTACCTGCAAACCGGTAACACGTACCGGCCTTTATTCCCTTACAAAAGAAGTTTACAACCCTTAGGGCCGCCTTCCTTCACGCGACTTGGCTGGTTCAGACTTCCGTCCATTGACCAAAATTCCTCACTGCTGCCTCCCGTAGGAGTCTGGTCCGTATCTCAGTACCAGTGTGGGGGACCAACCTCCCGGTTCCCCTATCCATCGTCGGTTTGGTGAGCCGTTACCTCACCAACTGCCTAATGGAACGCATGCCCATCCACAACCGGATCCCCCTCGCGGAAAACCCTTTAACAAATAGTCCCATGCGGAACCCCTGTTTTATGGGGTATTAATCCGTCTTTCAACGGGCTATCCCCCTGTCGTGGGTAGGTTGCATACGCGTTACTCACCCATCCGCCGGTCGCCGGCAACGTATTGCTACGTCCCGTTGCCCCTCGACTTGCATGTGTTAAGCCTGTCGCTAGCGTTCATCCTGAGCCAGGATCAAACTCTTCGTTGTATTATTGTTTTTTGTTTTGTTCCTTTTGAACTTCCGTCCGAAAACCGGAAAGCCCCACATAAAGAAAATAACCTTACGGCTTCTCCCTTTGCGGAACCCTTCCGAAACCCGAACACGGAATACACCTGCACAACGAAAGCGTCTGCTCTTCTTTCCCGGCTCTCTCTCTTCACGTATATCGTAATACCGTTCGTCTTCTCAAAATAATCGTTTACGGGTCGTCTGCGGTAAACCCCGGACGGAAAAAAACCTGACGTTTCCTCCCCCCCTTTTTCCGAGGTCCGGCTGCCTCCTTAAGGCCGGCCTGTCCCCCGATTTACCGCGACTACTGCTTTGTCAAAAAAAACGTGTACGGAAATTTTTCAAAGATCTCTTTTCTCTCTAAAACTGCTTGAACCCTTCTTTTCTGCCCCCCCTTTCATCGGGAAAGCGGGTGCAAAGATAGAAACTTTTCCCTTCCCTTCCAAAATATTTGACCGCCTTTTTTTGAAAAAAAATGCAATTAAATAAAATTACACTGAAAATCAGAATGTTATAAAAGGGCATATTTTTGATTTTGTTTCTCAATCTTACTAAAAAGCCACGATTTTTATAGGAATCGTCAATTGTCAATAAGCAAGAATGGTCGAATGCGTAATTATTTCCGGCGCTACGCTAAAAATAAAATTCTTGCCGTTCCGATCTATTTCAATGGTAAGTATGTCGGGGGTTTCCCAGTCGACATATTGATTAAAAATAAATAGATATGAAAATGCCGTTTTGTATCTTTTATTTTCAAAAGCCTTTGCTATTTCATTATAACGACTGATATTCCAAAACATACACTTATCAAAGCCATTGGTATCAGTGTAGCGTGTACTTTCGTCTCGATACTTCATTGTTTCGGCTATAAAAAGGCGATACGACTCGGTGAGCGATTTGATATCGTGATTAAAAGGATGGTTCTGTATTCTTTTTACCACATCTCCTGCTTGAATTCCGACCTTATCTGCCGGCGAATCCGTATCAACAGAAACAATGGTTTTCAGATCATCCATATTATAATTAATTCCCGTATAATTATATTTCAAATGGTTTACCTGATAGGTACCTAACGAGAGATTCCCCGGATAAGGAAATTTCAAAAGGATAAGGGGTAAATTCATTTCAAGATAATTTTCTAATCCATAGTTAGCCGACAAACGTTCTTTTACCTCGCTTTCCCAAATTAATACCATCTGTCCCGGTTCCATAAATTTACGGTCATAAAACCGATATCCAAATTCTAAATTATACATAATATCATTGATTTTCACTGCTTCTGATGGAGAATACACAGGTATTTTTACCATTCGCTTGTTTCGCATATCGAAGCGCCACGTCGGTCGATAAGTATTCAACGTAGGTGAATTGGGATT
>DATCLA010000002.1:0-13690 GCA_036564195.1 Bacillota bacterium | reverse complement strand
AAATGTATAACTAAATTTTATTGTTATTCAATTCTTTAATTTTGGTTAAGTTAGTTTTTGTACAAATTGTTTCATAAGCCGACACCAAAGCAAAAAGAAAACAATGGAATGCACGGAGGTTATACTATGAAAATCAAAATTTTCAACAAGTTAAAATTCAAGTGGAGCCTGAATTTTTGGCGAAAATTGGGATGGTTAGGGCGGATTATTCCGATTAAATTTTTTGGTAATTTAAAAATCGGCATTAAGTTAATTCTGGGATTTATAACTGTAGCGTTGATTGCCGGGGTAATTGGGTTGGTTGGAACCTATAACATTTACCGAATCAATCAAGCGCAACAAGATGTATATAAGAAAGTTGTCGTGGGCTTGGGAATGCTCCCCAAAATTACCCAATATATTCAGTCGATGGATTCTACTACCTACGAATATGTAAACGACCCGGAAAATAGAGCTTCGTATGAGTCCCAGCTCAAGATAACGTATGCAAAAATAAACAAAATAATCGATGATTTAATTAAAAGCGGTGCCAATATTGATATAGAAGGCCTAAAGGGAGCCGTTGAAAACTATTGGAGAGAAGAAGAAATTATTTTTGATTTATGTAACTCCGACCAAATTTCGGAAGCTAACCGTTGGCTGACGGAGGGTCACAAGGTGACAGCTGAATTAATCAGTAGCCGAATCACCATGCTCTTTAACATCCTTGATTATAATGCCTCGGAACTTACAAAAACTAATAATACTACTGCTCTGAATACCATCAGATTGATGTTGGCGTTGGTTGGCGCGGGGATGGTCATTGCCGTGGGGTTAGGACTATTGATAGCGCGGACGATTAGTAAACCCATGCGGAGGCTGACTGACGCTGCACAGAAAGTGGCGGCCGGTGATGTCACCGTGGCGATTTCCACAGTTAATGGTAAAGATGAGACCGCAATCCTTACCAACGCTTTTGTGAAAATGGTAGACTTCATTCGGGAACATGCAAAAGCGGCGGAACAAATTGCCGCCGGAAACTTAGATGTCGCAGTAAATGTCAAATCCGAAAACGATCTGCTTGCCAAAAGTATGATGGTGGTGATTACGACATTACGGGAATTGGCTGCGGAGATTCGTAAGTTGACCGATGCCGCCAGCGCAGGGCAGTTGGGAGAGCGCGGGGATACCTCCAAGTTTACCGGAGAATATCAGCAGTTGATTGCCGGCGTTAATGATACGCTGGATGCAGTAGTCAACCCCTTACGGGCAGCTTCCGACTATCTGGAGCGGATCGGGCGGGGTGATATTCCCGAAATGGTTACCGAAGAATTCAGAGGTGATTTTAACCAGATAAAAGACAGTCTAAATGCTTGCATTACAGGATTAAGAGCGTTAGTAAGTGAATCCTTGCGTCTGTCGGAGGCGGCAACTGCCGGAGCATTAAACGTCCGGAGCGACCTGGATCAGTTCAACGGGGAATACCGCCAGGTGATTCGGGGACTGAACGCCACCATGGACGCAATTGTCGCGCCATTAACCGAGGCCCGAGAGGTGCTGGGTAAGATGGCAGTCAATGATTATACTGTAGCAATGACCGGGAATTATCAAGGGATGTTAAAGGAGTTTGCCGAACAGATCAATTTGGTCAGAACCAGACTTTTAAGTGTCGAGAAAATCTTTATCCAAGTTTCCCAGGGTGACATCAGTCAGTTGGAAGAGCTCCGGGCCAACGGCAAACAATCTGACAATGACCAACTGGTACCGGCGGCCATTGCAATGATGCAAGCAATTCAGGACTTGATCGATGGGGCGGAATTGGTAGCTCAGGCTGCTGCGGAAGGAAGGCTGGAGGTTAGAGGTGACGCCGAAAAATTGACCGGGAAATATCAAAATATTATCCTGGGAATGAATGCCGCCTTAGATGGAATGAGCCAGCCGATTGTGGAAGCAATGACGGTTTTGGAAGCGATGGCTCAAGGAGATTTGGGACGGACCATGGATGGGCTTTATCGAGGCGATTATGCCCGGATTCAGGGTGCGTTGAATGCTACGGTTGATACATTTAACCAGATTTTGGGGGAAATTAATACAGCAGCTGAACAAGTGGCTTCGGCCTCCCGGCAGTTATCAGCAGGCAGCCAGACATTATCGCAAGGCGCCAGCGAGCAAGCAGCTACGGTTCAAGAGTTATCCGCTTCGACCACGATGATTACTAATCAGATTAAACAAAATGCCTTGCAGGCCCAGAAAGCCGCGGAATTGGCCAAAACCGCCAAACAAAGCGCCGGTCTGGGTAATGCTCAGATGCAAGAGATGTTACAGGCGATGCACCAGATTAATGAATCGGCCGGCAATATTGCCAAGATTATCAAAGTAATTGATGAGATTGCCTTTCAAACGAATATTCTTGCGCTCAACGCTGCGGTGGAAGCGGCCCGGGCCGGTCAATACGGCAAAGGCTTTGCGGTGGTTGCCGAAGAAGTCCGTAACTTGGCGGGGCGTAGCGCCCAGGCAGCTAAAGAGACAGCAGAATTAATTGAAGGTTCATTGCGGCAAACTGAAGATGGCAGCCGGATCGCCAATCAGACAGCGGCAGCCTTGAGTAAAATCGTTACCGATGTAACTACCGTAGTTGACTTGGTGGAGAGTATTGACAAGGCCTCCAGTGAACAGGCTGCCGGGATTAACCAGATTAATCAAGGCGTCAGCCAAGTGGCCCAAGTTACTCAGACCAATACAGCAACTGCCGAGGAAAGCGCTTCTTCCAGTGAAGAACTGGCGGCGCAGGCGGAAAATCTCCGTCGGCTCGTGGGCAGATTCCGTTTGAAAGAGGAACCGGGGGCTAAAGCATTGCTCTACACCAAAGAACGGGAACGGTCTATTGCCGAAGGCAAACGGAATTTAGGGGTTCTGCCCCAAGGCAACCGGTTGATGCCTACAAAATATTAAAAGACTTAGGAGTTAGATAATATTCTAAAAAAAGAAGCTCCGGACCTTCCGGAAGCTTCTTTTGGTATTACGGCCTTTGATCCACAGCTTCTTTTAAAGCTTTTCCGGGTTTAAAAACCGGGACGGTTGCCGCGGCGATTTCGATTGTAGCGCCGGTCTGGGGATTGCGCCCTTTACGTGCTTCTCGGGTGCGGATTTCAAAACTGCCAAACCCCACCAGTTGGATCTTGTCTCCGGCGGATAAGGCCTCGGTCATCGTATCGAAAAATGCGTCGATTATTTTGCCGGAGTCTTTTTTGGTTAAGCCGCTTTCTTCAGCAACTTTATCAATGAGTTCGGTTTTAGTCATGGCCTTGGGAATTCACCTCCGTTCTAATTATTTCCGGATTGGGTTTAACTAATCCTGGCTGCTCTTTTATTTAATGAAAAAAGCAATCATAATATTCATCAGACCCTATAAAATCTCCTTTAAGTTTCGGCATGCTGAAACTAAAAATCATTAGAAGCATTGCAGGGTTAGGTTGAAAAGTAGCGAATTTTCTTGTGAAAATGGCTGTTCAACCTTTGTGTAAACTTTTGAGGAGTTTTAGTGGATAGCAGAATCGCAATTAGGACAGTCACCGCAAGGGTCGGTGTTTCGACCAGCACGGTTTTTAGCTGAAAGCTAATTGTCGGCCTTGAAACCAAAAGGGGATTTGAACCAGCATCGAATTTAATCGAAATCTATGGACAGGTACATATCAAGACAGGGGATGTGATCGATTTGAAAGCAACAGCATATTTATTGGAAGAATATTTGAAACCGCTGGTAAGAAAGGAAATTGAGATTCCGGCTTTAGCCCCAGGAGAGGTATTGGTACGTTTAACCGCCAGTGGGGTCTGTGGCAGTGATCTCCATATGTTTAAGGGCGAGGATCCGCGCTTACGTCTGCCGATGATCTTAGGTCACGAGGGCGTAGGGGTTATTCAGGACCTTAACGGGCCCAAACGGACAGTCGATGGAACAGCTTTACATGCGGGCGACCTGATCATTTGGAATCGGGGCGTATCCTGCGGCGAATGTTTTTATTGTCAGGTCTTGAAAAAACCGGCTCTGTGTGCCAAACGTATTGTCCCCGGGATTAATTGTTCTGCGGATGAAGCGCCCTTTCTAAACGGCTGTTATGCTGATCATATTATTTTACGGAAAAGGACTGATATATTTAAAATTACTGCTCCGATTGACCCCGCCGTTTTGGTAGCGGCGTCCTGTTCCGGGGCAACCGCTGCTCACGGCTTTGATATCAGTCGGCCGGAACCAGGTGATACAGTGGCGGTAATCGGCCCCGGACCGGTAGGATTATTTGCGGTGGCTTTCGCCAGGGCTTATGGAGCCAGTCAAGTGATCCTTTCCGGCGGTTCACCACAACGCCTCCAGATGGGACGGGAATTAGGAGCCAGCTTAATCTTAAACCGCAAAGAACAGACTGTTGAGGAGCGGCGCGAACTGATCATGCAAATAACTTCCGGCCGGGGCGCCGATTTGGTATTAGAAACTTCCGGTTCGGTAGCGGGTCTGCAGGAAGCGATCGAAATTGCCCGGAGCGGCGGGACTGTATTAAGTATCGGCATGAGTCAGCCCGCCGGAGTATTTCCGTTTGACGGATATAATTTAACCAAACGAAACCTGCATTTGCAAGGAGTCTGGGTTAGTGATACCACCCACGTTTACCGGGCAATCCAGATGGTGCTGGCTAAGCCAGAGCTGTTTGCGCGATTAGTCACGCATCGTTTCCCCTTGAGCCGGGTTAATGAGGCCCTACAGGTACTGGAACAGAAAGAAGCTATTAAAGTGGTATTAATTCCGGACGATAATTCAAAATTTATCGAACAATGAAATTATCCAATCTTGGAACCGAAGTGCCAAAGTGCCGGAGCAACCAGAAACGGGGGTTGATTGCATGGAACAGACAAGGTTTGAATATGCGGGAATTCAATATCCTAAATACCGGTGTCATACTTTAATCATCGGGTCCGGGGCCGCGGCTTTGAATTGTGCCTGTCACTTGCGGGAATTTGGGGTTAGTGATCTACTCATTGTTACCGAACGTTTAGGCGGCGGAGTATCCAACAATTCCGGTTCAGACAAGCAGACTTATTATAAACTTTCCCTGTCCGGTGAGGAAGCTGATTCGGTGGTGGCGATGGCCCAGGCATTATCTTCCGGCGGCGCGATGCATGGCGATCTTGCCTTGATTGAAGCGACATTATCAGCTCAGGAATTTTTTCATCTCGTTAATTTGGGGGTGCCTTTTCCCCATAACAAATATGGAGGTTATGTCGGCTATAAGACTGATCATGATCCCAGGCAAAGGGCAACATCCGCCGGACCATGGACTTCCCGGCAGATGTTTGAGAAATTAAAGGAGCGCTTGGGCCAACTGGAGGTACCGGTCATTGATCACTGTGAAGTAATTGCCTTACTAACTGCTAAGGGTAATGAAACTAAAGTGATTGGGGCGGTTGCCATTGATCAAACTAAGCGGGATCAGGGGCGAGACTCATTGGTCCTCTTTCAAGCCGAAAATATTGTGATGGCTACCGGCGGTCCGGGCGGGCTTTTTGAGGCTTCGGTTTACCCTGAGGATCACTTGGGAAGCACTGGTATTGCTATTGAAGCCGGAGCGGCAGCTGTTAATTTTACGGAATGGCAGTTTGGAATAGCATCGGTTAAATTTCGGTGGAATGTTTCGGGTACTTATCAACAGGTAATTCCCTGTTATTTCAGTACCGCGGCTGATGGTTCCGATGCCCGAGAGTTTTTAAATGAGTATTTTCCTTCCTTGGGTAAATTGGCCACCGCTATTTTTTTAAAGGGTTATCAATGGCCATTTGACCCACATAAGCTTAGAAATTATGGTTCATCCCTAATTGATCTCTTGGTTTATCAGGAGACCGTACTCAAGGGAAGAAGGGTATTCTTGGATTATCGCCGTAATCCTTCAGGTAACTCCGGGTTGACGGAGTTTCGCTTTGAAGACTTGGACCCGGAGGCATTTCAGTACCTGGAACGCAGTAACGCTTTATTAGCTACTCCGGTGCAGCGGTTGGAGCGGATGAATCCAATGGCACTTACCCTCTACCGGCAACATGGGATTGACCTGACTCGGGAACCGTTAGAAATTGCGGTCTGTGCCCAACACCATAACGGTGGTCTTAAAGGGAATATTTGGTGGGAGTCGAACCTGCGTCATTTATTTCCCATCGGTGAGGTTAACGGGAGCCATGGAGTGTTGCGGCCGGGAGGGGCAGCATTAAACTCAGGGCAGGTTGGCGGTTACCGGGCTGCGGAATATATCGCTCAGCGTTACCGGGATACTCATTTTGATGATTCTCAGTTTACCGCTGCAGCCGTTAAAAAATTGGGTCAGGTAATGCAAGCCCTATCTTATCTTGGTGGGGCGGGAGATGATTTGACCTCCTTTCGCCGGCGTCTGCAGCAGCGGATGACCCAAACCGCTGCCCATATTCGTTCTGCGGCTATGGTTAAAGCGGCGTTGACCGAAGCGGAAGAGCAGTTAGTTAAGCTTGATAACGGTGGAGTAAGGTTGAAAAACCCAGGCGAGCTTTTAACTTATTTTCAAAACCGGCAGCTGTGCCTGACTCAATTGGCGTTACTTCACAGTATTGACAGTTATCTGGAGTCCGGTGGGGGAAGCCGTGGCTCTTACCTGGTGCTGGACGACAAAGGTACGGCAATATCGGAAAAACTACCGTCTGATTGGCGGTTTCGCCCCGAAAAGATTGACTTACGTAACTGGGTGCTTGAAGTGTCTTATGGCGAAGGGGTTTTTCGGACCATCTGGGTACCGGTGCGGCCAATCCCGCAGGCTGATAGTTGGTTTGAAAATGTCTGGCGTGACTATACAACTAAACATATTTTTGATGATTAGGAAGCGGCAAATAGGATTAGCTATTTAACCTCCAGGTGAAATAAAAGTCAAGAAAATGGAGCTGTCTAAATGGAAAAAGAGTTATTTCCGGTCCAAATATCCCCGGACTTTTCCGCCTGGTTGCAGCAACTCCGGACGGAGCTTGGAACCAGGATTTTTAAGGCAGATGAGGCAATTACCGGATTGCCACAGGTCAATGAAGCGTCCCGCGGTTATCCGGCTTTACCTTACGCTCCGGAGGAATTGGAGGGCTTAGCGGACGAGGATTCATTCACCGTGGAACTGACCCGCCTGATTAATCAACATTGGCAAGGCACCAAGCGGGAACTCTGTGAACGGGCGTTGCTGTTGGAAAATACTTTCTATAAGATTCAATCCGGGAAACGGGCACCGGGCCGTGATACCCTGATCTGTCTTGCCCTGGCCTTAAAACTAAGCCGGGAAGAGGCTAACCACCTTTTGGGATACTTCGGCTATGCCCTGGGGGAAGCTTATAAACGGGATTACATTATTCTCCGTTCTCTGGACCGGGGGAGACTGCCTCAGGAAGTTAACCTGTTACTTGCGGAATACCGGTTGAAACTGTTAGGAGAAGAGCTGTAACCCACCGCAACTTCTGGTATCAAAATATTTAGGGCTCTGCTTGGAGCAACTTCCAAACTGGACTGGCGGTCCAGTTTTTTTGTACCCTTTATATGTTACGCTATAAGGGACAAAACGAAAGGAGCGCTAAAGATGAAGAGTTGCGGAATGAATGATAATCAGGATTTGTGTTTAACGTTGTTTAATGGTGATTTTGGGTTGGTAGCGGAACGTCGGGGGCTAAACCTCACCGGAGAAGATCAGGAACTGTTATACCTGGACGTAGCCTCCAAAATGGAGCCGGATTCGCTTCGGGTGGACGGTGTCGCTGCGGTTGAAGTTAATTATGAATACGCTTTGGTGAACAAAGAAGATTTATTGGCTGAATACATCGGCGAAACGGTTTTTCTGCTTGCCAGGAATGCCTATGAAAAGAGGCCTTGCCGCCTGTTGGCTGCCGGGTCAACACTGATCCTGGAAGATGTGGCGACCCGTGAAGTTTTAATCGATCCCCATGAAGAACTGGTTCTACCAAATCTATCCGGTGACTTCGTGTTGCGCCCGCAACTCATTTTACGGCTCCGGCCCGCGGTTGCCCGGCAAATTAGCCTTACCTACCTGACCAAAGGTCTAAACTGGGCGGCTAATTATGTTGTGGAAATAGGCGAACAAACTCTCGCTCTAGAAGCCTGGGTGGAGATTCGTAATGAGGCTGGGATTACTTTTAAAGATGCCAGGTTACAATTGCTGGCCGGTACTGTTTACCGGGTTGATGACGATGGCGGTCAGCTGCTGGGGTTAGATTCTCGTCTTTACCTTAGTGAAAAGTCAGAAGTTTTTACAGAAAAAAGCTTTTCCGACTATTACCTCTATGCGCTTGATGGGACCACCACCCTTAAGGAAAATCAAGTAAAACAAGTTAAACTTTTCAGTGCCGCCAATGTAAATTACCGTCGCTATTATCAGGTTCCCACCTGGAGCGAAGAAGTTCAGGTTGTGGTTGAACTGTGTAACAATGCTGAGTCCGGTTTGGGAAGGCCCCTTCCGGCCGGAACAATGAAAATCTATCAATCCGCTAGCGACGGCCGGGGGCTGACTTTTACCGGTGAGGATCGGATCAGCCACACGTCCAAGGATGAAAGCATCCGTCTGAAAATCGGCACAGCCTTTGATCTGCAATGTAAAAGGAGATGTTTGGGTCAGTATAATGATCGGGGAAGTTATAAAGAACACTGGCGAATCATGCTGAAAAACCATAAGCAGGAGGCGGCTTTGATCTACGTTAGGCAGCAAGTTCCGGTAACTGCCGGAATCGAAAACGTCAGCCACTTTTGGGAACGGTGCAATGCCACTGCCGTCGAGTTTGTGGTGGACCTTGCTGCGGGTCAAACGGAAATTATTGAGTTTACCACGGTTTCTGATGAGCGGGATATCGGTTGTTGACCCGACCGGTCTAGTCCAGTTTCAACTTTATTTTAAGTTTTGAGGGGAGAATTAAAGCAGTGGTTGACAAACTGTAAAGTTAGTAATAAAATGATAATAACAGAATATTAAAAACTATATTAACCCAGACTACAAACTGGAAGAGAGGAGATGTATTATGCAATTAAGCCCTAAAAATGAATTTATCCAAAAGTGTACGGCGACTCTGGAAGAGCTTTACGAAACCTTAAGCAAACTTCCCAAACTGTCTTTGGCTGACTTACCGGCTCCAGCAACTGTCTTGGTGCTGATGGACTTAATCAACGGTTTTAGCCGCACCGGAGCGCTGCAAAGTCCCAGAGTGGAGGCGCTAATCCCGGAGACGGTCCGGCTAATCAAAGCCTGTGATCAACGGGGTATTGCTAAAATAGCCTTTGCCGACCAGCATTCGGAGGCTTCACCGGAGTTTACAACATATCCGGTTCATTGTCTGGCCGGTACCGGTGAGGCGGAAGTGGTAGCGGAGATTAAGGAGCTCGGCGGTTATCGCTTGATTTCGAAAAATTCAACTAATGGGTTTCTGGAGGCCGAATTTCAAAACTGGCTGCAAGAAAATACCCAAATTACCGACTTTATTGTGGTCGGGGATTGTACCGATATCTGTATCCAGCAGTTCGTAATTACTTTAAAAGCCTGGTTTAACGGACATAATCAAAAGGTACGGGTGATTGTCCCAACTAATCTGGTTGATACCTACGATTTGGGTATTCACAATGCCGAGCTGCTGAATGCGATGGCTCTCTATAATATGTTGGGCAACGGGGTAGAAGTTGTCCAGAAAATCGAATTAGCCACAGTTTTGGATTGAAGGAGCGCTGACAAATGGAGCGGATAAACCTAACCCTATTGACGGATTTCTATGAATTAACCATGGCCAACGGTTACTTACGTAATGGTATGAAAGACCAAATTGCCTATTTTGATATGTTTTTCAGAAAAATTCCGGACCAGGGTGGTTTTGCTATTATGGCCGGATTGGAACAGTTAATCGCCTATTTACAAAACCTGCGTTTTGAAGCAGAGGACCTGGAGTATTTACGTAGTAAAAAAATATTTGATGAAGCATTTTTAGAATATCTTAAACATTTCCACTTCAGTTGTGATGTTTGGGCAGTCCCGGAAGGGACCCCGATCTTTCCCAATGAGCCGATTATTACTGTAAGAGGGCCGGTGATTGAAGCCCAGTTAGTTGAGACCATGATCTTGCTGACAATTAATCATCAGAGTTTAATTGCGACCAAAGCCAACCGGATCGTCCGGGCGGCGCAGGGCCGGGCAGTAATGGAGTTCGGTTCGCGTCGGGCTCAAGGTGCGGATGGTGCGATCTATGGAGCTCGGGCTGCCTATATCGGAGGATGTGCCGGGACAGCCTGTACTCTGGCAGACCGGGACTATACCATTCCGGCTTTAGGGACCATGGCACATAGCTGGATACAGATGTTTCCCACCGAATTGGATGCTTTTAGGGCGTATGCCAGGGCTTATCCAGACAGTTGCACTTTGCTGGTTGATACATATAACGTATTGAACTCGGGGGTTCCCAATGCTATCCGGGTTTTTAGGGAGGAAGTGGTCCCGAGAGGCTTCCGGCCTCAAGGAATCCGGATTGACAGCGGCGATATTACCTATTTGTCAAAACAGGCCCGCAGGATGTTGGATGAAGCCGGTTTTTCCGATTGTAAGATTGTTGCCTCCAACTCCTTGGACGAATACATTATCCGGGATCTGCTGGTTCAGGGGGCGGCAGTGGATTCATTCGGTGTGGGGGAACGGTTGATTACTTCCCGTTCGGAACCGGTTTTTGGCGGGGTTTACAAGTTAGTTGCCATTGAAGCAAACGGGCAAGTCATCCCCAAAATTAAGATAAGTGAAAACGTGGCAAAAGTCACTACCCCCGGTTTTAAACAGGTATGGCGCCTGTTTGACCGAGAAAGCGGCAAGGCATTGGCGGATGTGCTTACTTTGCGTGATGAGGAAATTTCTGGTAGAAAGAGTTATCAGCTTTTTGATCCGGAACACACTTGGAAAAGAAAGACAGTCAAAGATTTCCGGGCCGAGCCGTTACTCAAACCGGTTTTTTCCCGCGGAGTCTGCATTTACCAGAGCCCGGATCTGAGGGAAATTAAAGCCTACTGTCGTGAACAGGTTGCTACATTATGGGAGGAAGTACTTAGGTTTGAGAATCCGCACCGGTATTACGTTGATTTATCCAAACCCCTCTGGGAATTGAAGCAAAAACTGCTGCATCAATATGCATCAGAATAAGTGTGGGGCGAAACGGAATATAAAAAGGTTTGTTTAATCAATTTATTCAGGCGGTTTTATAATTGTATTCAGCAAAATTTAAACACTACCGGCGTCCGGTCCGGATGGGTCTTATTGTATTTGATCAATTAAGGATATTAGAAATTTGCCCCTAATAAGGTGAGGTAGAGCAGAATGAAACCCATGGATACAGTTAATCATAACGGAATTAAAAACCGGCAGGGGCTTACGGAAAGTGAGTTTTTAAAGCAATATAACGCCGGTAAATATGAGCGACCATCAGTTACGGTAGACCTATTAATCTTTACTGTAACCGATGAAGCTAGATTGAATTACCGTAAATTACCTGAGAAAAAGTTGAAGTTATTACTGATTAAACGGGGCGATCATCCCTTTCTCGGGCAGTGGGCTTTACCCGGCGGTTTTGTTGGAATCAATGAGAGTGTTGAGGAGGCCGCCCACCGGGAACTGCGGGAGGAGACGAATATTGACCAGCTTTACATGGAGCAACTTTATACTTGGGGAGAGGTGAATCGTGATCCTCGTACCCGGGTAATTAGCTGTTCCTATCTAGCGCTGGCAGACAGCATTGCCTTGAATGTGAAAGCAGGGGATGATGCGGTTGATGCCCGGTGGTTCCAGGTTGATTATCAGGTGAACCGAGAGCAGGAAACCTTGCTGCCCACCGGTTTTATCGCTGAAAAACTGGTCACGTTGAAACTGGCGGATCAAGCACAACAGTTGACCGGTATAATCCGCATTGTGAATACTGTGGAGGGCCGGGTGTCCAAAGTCAAACGGGAAGTGATTGAAGCACCGGGCATTGCTTTTGATCATACTAAAATGATCGCCTATGCGATTGAACGGTTGCGTAACAAGCTGGAATACACCGATATCGCCTTTAACTTGATGCCGGAACGTTTTACCCTCTCTCAGCTTCAGCAAGTGTATGAAGTGATTTTGGGAAAACAATTACTGCCTGCGGCTTTTCGCCGCAAAATTGCCAACATGGTTCAAGAAACCGGTGATTATACCAAAGCTGCCGGACACCGTCCCTCGAAGTTATACCGGTTTAACCCGAAATGGCGGGTTATGAATAAAGAAAGTTGGGAGTAACATGAGTAAAATAGCTAAACTTGAAACCGGCAGGATAGTGGTTCCGTTAAAGAAACCCTTTAAAACTGCTTTACGAACTGTTACCGCCATTGATAATGTCATCGTTAAAGTAATTGCCGACAGCGGGCAGATCGGGTATGGCGAAGCCGCGCCCACTGCAGTGATTACCGGTGATACTGCCGGTTCAATCCGCTGGGCCGTTGAACAAGTAATTGCTCCCGTTTTGATCGGGGCTGAACTTGAAAACCTGGAAGAGATTATGCTGCGGCTGGAGCGGTGTATAGTCAAGAACAGCAGTGCTAAAGCGGCGGTGGATATTGCCATCTATGACTTATACGGCCAGTTGTACCAGATTCCATTGTATAAACTATGGGGCGGATTCCGGAAAGCTTTAGTGACGGATCTTACGATCAGTGTTAATACTCCGGAACAGATGGCTAAGGATAGTCTGGAAGCCGTCCGCTGTGGATATGAAGTGCTGAAAATTAAGGTGGGTAAGGATCCTGCTCTGGATCTCCGGCGTCTGCAGGCCATCCGGGCAGCGGTAGGCTATGATGTAAAATTACGGATTGATGCGAACCAGGGCTGGAAACCTAAAGAAGCCGTTGTTATTATTCAACAAATGGAGGATGAGGGACTTCAGATTGAACTGGTTGAACAGCCGGTGGTTGCCCACGACCTGGAAGGACTGAAATTTGTTACCGACCGGGTGATGACTCCGGTAATGGCGGATGAAAGTGTATTTTCTCCCTTGGATGCAGTTAAACTGCTCCAAACCCGGGCAGCGGACCTGATTAATCTTAAATTGATGAAGACCGGCGGAGTACATAATGCCTTGAAAATCTGCGCTTTAGCAGAAATATACGGAGTTGAATGTATGGTGGGTTGTATGATGGAGACGAAAGTCAGCGTTACTGCTGCGGTTCATCTGGCGGCTGCTAAATCGATTATAACCCGGGTTGATTTAGACAGTCCGGTGTTGTGCAGCACAGACCCGGTAGTCGGCGGCGCGGTTTTTGATAAATCGAAAATTAGCTTGACCGATTGTCCTGGTTTTGGGTTTCAGAGATTAGACGGATTAATCCAGTAAGTATAGGAATTATTTAATAAAACAGGTCAGTTTACAAACGGCTTTGGAGATATTGAAGTTAGTGTTCAATATGTGGTTTTCATTTTAGCAAGCGGGTGCGTAATCTTAGAGGTATTTTCTGTTAAGAATCAGATAGGAATAGTAGAGCAAAGATTGGGGAGATTGGAGGGGTGAAACTATGCCCGACATTCCCGAATTAAAACCGCTGCTGATTAAACATTTGGTGGAAGTTGAAACTAACCGGGCAGTTTTTTTGGAGACTTTATTTGCGGCTGATGATGACCAAAATCGG
>DATCLA010000001.1:0-17084 GCA_036564195.1 Bacillota bacterium | reverse complement strand
TAAATTTTGCTATGAAGCAGGCCCTTGTGGTTACGGTATTTATCGACAATTGACCAATCTCGGAGTTTCTTGTGTGGTTGTTGCCCCTTCGTTGATTCCGGTCAAACCAGGAGAACATATTAAAACCGATCAACGTGATGCGAAAAAATTAGCTCGTCTATTGCGTAACGGTGAGTTAACCCCTGTCTGGGTACCCGATTCACGCCAAGAGGCATTACGCGATTTACTTCGAATGCGATTGGATGCTTGTAGAGATTTACTACGAAAACGCAATCAACTTTCGAAATTCCTGCTTCGTTTAGGCATAACACCGCCTGAAAAAACTAAAGCTTGGTCGGTAAAATATCATACATGGCTTAATTCGATCCGTCTTGAAGAACCAGCTTATCAATTTATTTTGAGTCAACACATCCATTCGGTGTTTCAAGCTAAAATGAGAATTCAAATCATTGAAAAAGAGATTGAACAATCTGTTTTAACATTAGTAGACCAACGTTTATTTCACGCACTACAATCTCTACGCGGTATTGGTCCTATTACTGCAGCAACACTTATTGCCGAAATTGGAGATATTACACGATTTAAAAAGGCTAGCCAACTTATGGCTTATGTCGGTTTAGTTCCCCGAGAATATTCTAGTGGGAATAGTCGTTGGCAAGGGAAAATCACCAAGGCTGGAAATTCACATATACGATTTGTTACCGTAGAATCGAGCTGGCATTATCGTCATACTCCAAGAATCGGTAAAAAGCTTAGTCAACGGCAGAATGGGTTATCAGAAGAGATAAAAAACATCTCCTGGCGTGCCCAAATCCGGTTACACCGGAAGTACGTTTCCTTAACGGTTAAAGGTAAGCCCAAACAAAAAGCAATTGTTGCTGTCGCACGCGAACTATTGGGATTCATTTGGGAAATCGCTTATCAGGTTGCTAAGGAAAAAATGGCTGCTTAATTATTGATTACATTTAAACAGACAGTAAAGACTTTCGGGTTAAAGGGAGAGTTCTCGTCCTCATTCTTGTGGTATGGTCATTGGCCTAGCCCACGCTGATAGACCGAATCAGCTCCCTTTCGCATGACAAGTCTTGCGGTATCCAGCCCGCGAATATCAGGTTGACATGCCGTCGTCAGTACTTGACTGTCTGTTTTTTAAAAAATTTTATCTACACCCCTTGACATGGCACTTCCATATCAGAATGCTATAAGTGAAGAGGATTTTTTAGAAGTTCACAGAAATAATTATGTAATTTTTGGAATTGATGAGACGGTTTAATTGGGGGCATTAACGTGAAAGATATTCTATTATTTGACCAAAGCATCCCTGAGATTAATTTAAAAACCAGAAAATCCACCAACGGACCTGAGTACCATCTAGTTGAACAGTTTATCGATTATAAAGTTAGCCGCTTTCAAAGTAGGAAAAACCGAAAAACCAAACTGGCGGTCTTTGTAGAACCGTTTCTAGAAACCGGTTTTCCGGACGTGGTTTTTTCGGAATATGATCCGGGCCGGTTTGCTCAATGGTCCGATAACCGTTTTAGGCTCAGTACCGCTGATCTTAAAGTTTTTTACCACATTTTTTGCAGCCAAGGAATTGAAGGACTGGAGATTCAGAAACAGCTTGGCATAGATGGTAAAATACTACTTCAGACTATTGAAAGACTGTTAGACGCCGGACTGGTCGTGAGGCGATCCAAACAATGGCGGGCAAAACGGCTGAATGAGTTTTTCGGAGTTAAAAAACTAATTGCCGTGGAAGCAAAAATGAACAATTGGACAGAGGTTTTTAACCAAGCCAGTCTTAACCAATGGTTTGCTTCTGAGTCCTATGTATTGTCTCCGGTTATAAAACCGGAAGAGAAGAACCTGAACCTCTCGGAAATGCTTGGAGTGGGCATTTATGTTTCGAGTCATCGCGGTATTAAAAAGGTTAGGCCGTCGTCGATCAATCCAATGCCAGCTTGTTATGCGTCGTTACTATTCAATGAATGGATCGGGAGAAGAATAGGCCTTAGTCACTAAGGGGGCGAATATGTAATGTTTCTACCGGACGTTACATGGGTCGAAAAATCCTTCCCTCAATTGACTGATGTTAATTTGCTTGCGCGGGGCGGACAAAAACTGGTCTTTCGGGCAACTCACGCTCGATATGGCACTGTTGTAATCAAATTTATCCTCGATGCGTCATCCAATGAAAGGACCAAACGTGAAGTGGATGTCGCCACCAAATATCAAATTTCCAATATCCCAAAAGTTTATGAGTATAGTAATATTGAAAATCATGGGGACCAGGCCGTATATTTAATCGAAGAGTTTATTGATGGAATTACGCTAAGAGAATTTTTAAAAGCAAACGGTAAAGTTTCATTAAAAACGGCTTTAGATATATTGGAAGCCTTACTTGTTACAGCGGTTGAACTTGAGAAGAACCGAATCGTACATAGAGATATAAAGCCAGAAAATATCATTATTAAAAAAGCTGGTGGAATTTGCTTATTGGATTTTGGTATTGCCAGGCTTTTATCAATGCCGTCATTAACATTGACAAAAGCCCATTTTGGACCATGCACTCCCGGTTATGCAGCCCCGGAACAATTTAGAAATTTAAAGAAAGAAATAGACATTCGGGCTGATCTTTTTTCGATCGGCGTTACAATTTATGAGTCCATTAGCGGGAAGAACCCTTTTATCACAGATGGAAGTCATCCGTTAGACGCTTTAAGACGTACTGAAACCATACAGCCAATGCAATTTGAAATTCCCGGCGATACGCAAAAGCAATTAATCGGATTTCTATCAATAATGATGGACAAGTTTCCCTCACGACGGCCTAATTCAGCCGAAACGGCTTTAAAATGGTTTCATGCTTTAAGACCCACATTGAACCTGGAAGGGGAGGAATAGTCAATGGAACTTTACCTTCAATTCGGTTATGGAATGAAAGAACATTGCAAGTATCTTTTATCTAAATGGGGAAAAGGAACAGTGATTTTAAGTCCGAGAGATCTCGATCCCGACAAAAACCAATTGATTAGGTTCTCAGAGGAATTTATTAAATGCAATGGAGCTGTTCTAATTGATCCCCAATTATTTAACCCCAGGGCTAACCATCATACATTAACTAAACATGCTTATTGGCCGACCGACTATGTAACAGGACTATGGACCGGAGGTTCGGCGTTAAATAGTCTTTTGGAGGAAATTTATCAACTAAACAGTGAAGCGAATTCCATAGGATATATTATCCCGGGATTGTACTGTGAACGGGTTGATGACAATTGGTTGGCGGTTCAGGAAACAATTATCGATGCGTCATCAAATATAATGAACGATAAAGAGCGGTTGGCGACTATATGCCTATCCGCTGAGAGTATTAGGTTTGAAGACCAAATTGAAAATATTATCAATCGGACTGAAGAATGGGATATCGACGGATATTATATTGTTCCGGAGCATCCCGGCAATCAATACTTGGTGGAAGACCCCTTATGGTTGGCCAACTTATTAATCCTATGTTCCGGTCTAAAGTTACAGGGTAAAAAGGTGATTGTGGGTTATAGTAATCATCAAATGTTATGCTTAGCCACAACAAATATCGATGCAATTGCTTCCGGGACATGGTTGAATGTGAGGTCTTTTTCGTTAAGTAAGTTTCATGATAGTGAAGATGATGACCCAAGTAGAAGGGCTAAATGGTATTATTGTCCGCAAGCAATGTCGGAATATAAGATACCATTTCTTGATTTAGCTTATAGGGCCAAAATTTTAGATCAAATGGCCCCTGATCGACTGTTTCATTCTAATACATCTGATGTCTTGTTTGCAGGAGCTCAACCATCTACGGTTAATTACTCGGAAGGCGATTCTTTCAGGCACTATTTAACTTGCTTACAATATCAATGTGCTCATTCCAAACGGTCTACTTTCCGGGAAACGGTGGATGCCCAGGCAATAATGTTGGAAACAGCGGAACGCTTTATAAAAACTTTTCACAGATATGGCGTGAGAGGACAAGATAGGGACTTTTTTAATATCATTGATGTAAACCGGGCAGCTATTACTATGTTGGAGGAAGTAAGAGGGTTTGTGTTGGAACGGGAATGGGAATAAATGAATAGTAGTCATTTTAAGGATTATCTCGATAGAAATCTCTAGAAAGTAACTAATATAATATAATCAGTGTATAGGAGGTTCCCATGGCCAACGTCACTCATAAACGTACCGGCGAACTCTTACGAGTTTTATTTGAGATCCTAATCAAAAAACCCGATGGCCTACCGGCAAGAGAAGCGGTTGAGCAAGTTAGATCAAAAATACAACTTACCGAATACGAAAAAGGCTACTTTGACTCAGGAAAGCAAAGATTTGAGCAAATCATACGCTTTGCTACGGTGGATTGCACTAAAAGCGGGCTGGCTGGTAAAAGAGAAGGGAACATGGTTTATAACCGAGTTAGGTATTGAGGCATATAAGAAATTTACTGATCCGGAAAAGTTTCATAAAGAGGCAGTTCGGCTTTATCGAATTTGGAAACGTGGAAACTCGCAACAGGATACGGATACTGCCGAAATTGACGATAGCGCAACTGAAAATAATGTCATTGTAACCTTTGAGAACGCCGAAGAACAGGCTTGGGCAGAGATTGAGGAGTTTATCAAAAATAAGAATCCTTAAGAATTTCAAGATATGGTCGGCGATCTTTTGACTGCCATGGGATATTATGTTGCTTGGATAGCCCCACCGGGCAAAGATGGCGGCATTGATCTCTTGGCTTGGAACGATCCCTTGGGGACCAAACCATCCCGAATTAAAGTACAAGTCAAACGCTACTCCGATCAAAAAATAAACGTTGATACACTGCGCTCATTTATTGCTCTCGTAGGCGATGATGATGTTGGGATTATGATATCCACTTCCGGATTTACCAAAGATGCCGAAATAGAGGCCCGGGCGCAAGAGAAGCGGAAAATTACACTGATTAATATGGGACGGTTCTTTGATTTGTGGGTTAAGTTTTTGATAAATTGTCGGACTCGGCAAGAAGCAAAATGCCGTTGAAACAGATCTGTTTTTTGTCGCCGGATAAGTAATATAAAGTATTATTTTTTATGAGGGAATAATCAAAATGGGAAAAAATATTAGCTTATTCTCCAGATATAACCAAAATGAAAATAAGACAACTAATTAGGGCTTACTGAAAAAATCCGAAAAGATTATCAATACTGAAAAAGAAGGTTATAAAACGACTGAAAACTGCAAGGAAAATACTTCAAAAGTAGCAAAAACCTTGCACTTAATATCTTTGGCAACTCACCCTTTTTTGTTTTCCCTCTCTTTCGATACCGAAATAGAGGGAAAAAAGGTTTGGTCAGGATTGGAACATAAACCAGGCAAACCATCTATTAATAATTAATATAGGCCTCGAAGCATTCTGGTTACCTTCTCTTGCGGGCAAGAGAAGGTAAGGATGAGTTCGTTAAATTTAAAAGCGACTTTTTCAGTAAACCCTAATTACCGGTGATAACTTTCAATGATGTTTGTGGTATAGATAATTTTACGTATTTCCGGCGGATATTTGAAGATTGACGCTATTTCAGTTCGGTTCTGCCACCAAGGTCGAACGATTAACGGGTATTTGCTTCCCAAGTTGCTTTCAAAGTACGAGTTCCAAACCTATGATGATGTTATGAGAAATTATTCGGTTATACTAGAACCCTCCAGTATATAAAGAACATATTGTCAATTATATTTTTAATAAATTGCTAAATATGCGAGGATAAAGGATTATTTGGGACAATAAGAATGTGAAGTTTGAAATCTTGATAAGAGGGATAAAAATGGATTTGGCCACAGTAAAACAAATCATGGAATCATCACTGTCAAGGTTAGTTGAAAAAGATAGCGAGCTGATTGATCGAAGGGTAAAGGAAGAATGCATTAATCATCGATTGGCGATATATATTGATGAAAATTACCGTCAATTTTGCGGTCAAAGAAATCATTGTAATGTTGACCTTGAATATAATAAGAACTTGGATAGAGAAAAAGAAGTTTATGATGGAAATGGAAAACCAATAAGAATTCGGCCTGACATATTGCTTCATAAACGAGGTTCAAACGATAATAATTTAATTGCAATAGAAACAAAAAAAGATTGCTTTAAACGTCATGATATGGATAAAATTCAGGCTTTATTAAAGCCTCCCTTTAGATACCTCTATGGTTTCATTATTCTGTACCGACCATTAAAACCTGAGATGAAAGTAAGATTTTTTAACAGAAAATTTGCAGAGGATTATCAGACATTTCGTTTTACAAAGATCCAAAGGCGGTTTTTAGATTGGAACATCTAAGTACAGAATATTTTTTATATGATACCTAATACTAATGTTTTATATAAGACTTCAATAACAGAATGATAATAGTCTCAAAAGAAACCTACAAAAACCTTCCGTCCTTTTGGCCTTTCTGATCTGAAATCAAATGTAATCAAAAGAAAAGGCTAAATCACAAATGGCCAAAAACACAAAAGAGAACCGGTTGTACCACTGATGGCATTGGCTAACAGCGTAAAATTCTTGACACTACCAGAGTAATAAATACTTAAGGCTGGTCTCGTTCAAATGACTAAAAACTATCAAAAATTATACTTCGCTTACGGCTCTTGCATGGATCTAAACGGGCGGATTACCGAAGCAGGAATGGCCGACCACTTTGAAAAAATCGGAATAGCCCGCCTCGATGGTTATTGTTTTCGTTTAAATAAGCTAAAAAAAGATGGAACCGTCGCCGCCAACCTTATGCACGATCCATCAAATCAAGTTTATGGCGTACTATATAAAATTAGTGACACCATAGAAGATATTTATCTAGACAATAGAGAAGGATATCCAAATCATTATTCAAAAATTTATGTGACAGTCTCCGTCGGAAACCGGCAATATCATAATGTCATTACCTATATCGCCAATCCAAAATACATTACCGAAAAAAACCTTCCGGTTTCACTGGATTATGAAGCGGAGTTAAAACGGGGAGGAGCAGACCTGCCTGAAACCTATAAACTCAAGTTCTTGGCTGAGATCGAACGGCATGCGTCATATCGGAGTAAGTAAAATCCGATTCTAACGGATTTATATGTCGATATGGGAAAAAGCCTTAACTTTTGTTATGAGTTTTTTAAGCCGGAACTGAAAGACATCATAACACTTCCTTATATAATCATTGAGATTCATCATGTGGTAGAAATGTACCTTCAAGGAAAAGATTTGCAATGATTACAGCAGATTATTATAGCATTACCAGAGGCAAAACGAATTATTAAAATTAGCTGCAATTATCGAAGGATTAATTATTTTCTTATTTGCATAAAATGAGTAACCTTTTCTATAGACTACTCATTTTGTTATTATTTAGCGTTTATTTCGTTTTTCAGTTTATCTAAAAGAGCCGGTAATTCCGATCCTGCTTTTAATAATTATATATAGACCTCGAGCAACGGGCAGATCCGGTTTTAAATCCCCCCGGAGCATGGTGGTCGTCCCTTTCAGGGACAGAGGGTCGCTTTTGGACATCCCTGTCCACCGCGACTTCATCCCGTCCTGGGGCACGGGTCGCTCTTTGAGGAACGCGCCATTTCACAACAGCTCTTTAATCCCGGCCAAATCTGAACGTCAGCCAATCATCCGCGTCCCTCTTTGCTAAACACCCAAAGATAACCGGCATCCAAGCAGAGAGGGACTGATCCAAGGCAACTTCAAGCACAGTCCTTCGCAGGGTGAGTCGATATTTTCAGAGTATGCTCCTGAGCTTGGTTCCGGTTCCGGTTGGTTTTAGCACACCTAGTTTTACGTTTCTTGCCAATTCATACAGGTACTGTCTATTCTAAAACTCCATAATTTGGTATAATAACTATAATGATTTCTTATCGGATGACATTAAAAATAAAAATAATGATGGTGGTGGCACTGATGAAAGAGTATAAAATCATTTTAAATGACGAAGAAATTATCGAATTAAAAAAGATGTTTCAGACTGATAATGTTGATGAAGCGGTAAGAATGGCGATTGACCAAGTACTTAAAAAGCAAATATATGACCAACTTCTGGCCTTGAAGGGGAATGTTAAATGGGAAGGTAATCTTGAAGAAATGCGGGAGACAAGAATATGATTTTGGTTGATACGAGTATTTGGATCGATTTTTTTAATAACAAAATAAAAAATCAAAAAGTAGAGATTTTAGATAGTTTATTAAAGAATAAACAGAAAACTCTCTTTATCACAGATATTATTCTAACGGAAATATTACAAGGAATAAGGGAAGACAGTAAATATATAATCACCAAAAATACGATGTTATCATTGCCGTTCGTTCATGCCAAAAACTATGATACCTATATTCATGCCGTAGATATTTATCGTGAGTGCCGCAAAAAAGGGTTCACCATTCGTAAAACCATCGATTGTTTAATTGCAGCTATAGCTATTGAGAACAACTTAGCTCTGCTTCACAATGATCGCGATTTTAGCAATATTGCAAAAGGTATAAATTATCCTCTTGAATTTTCATTAGAAACCTGAACTGTCCGGAGGATATTGACTAGACAGTGCTGAATTCCATAGATATTATCGATGGAAAGAAAAAAACCAAAACCCCTAAAACCGCCAATCCCCTCGCGTCCCTCTTTGCCGAATACCCAAAAATAACCGGCATCCAAGCGGAGAGGGACTGATCCAAGGCAACTTCAAGCACAATCTTTCGCAGGGTGAGCCGGTCTTCTGAACTCCAACCGAGCACTCCCGAACTCCGCGCGAGCAGTTCTGAACTTCAAATAAGGAGTTTCCAACTCCGAACGAGCGGTTCCGAACTGCGCGCAAGCGGCTTCGAACTCCAAACCAACAGTTCCCAACACCATGCAAGCAGTTCAAAACTAGCAAAGAGCAGTTCCCCAACTCCAAGCGAGCAATTCCGGACTCCAAGCGAGCAGCTTGGAACTCCGCGCGAGCGGTTCCGAACTCCAAACCAACAGTTCCGAACTGATTATTTGCAGTTCCAAACCGAACTAATGCGCGGTTTCGAACTCCAAGCGAGGGGTTCTGAACTCTACCCGAGCAGTTTCGAACTCTGCGCGAGCGGTTCCGAACTCCAAATTTGCAGTTCCTGAACTCCAAATTGTTAGTTCCGAACTCCGTGTGAGCAGTTCTCAACTCCAAACAAGGATTTCCGGACTCCAAGCGAGGGGTTCTGAACTCCACACAAGCGGTTCAGAGCTGCAAGCGAGCGGTTCCGAACTCCAAGTCGGCAGTCCTTCAACCCCAAATTGCTGGTTCCGAACTCCACGCGAGCAGTTTCAGACTCCAAAAAGCGGTTCCGGACTCCAAATAAGCGCTTCCAAGCACCAAGCAAGCAGTCTCTAACACTATCCAAGCAGTGCATACGGGGGACAGACATCCTATAAACTAAGGTATGTTCAATCCAAAAATAAGACCCTCCCCATCACAACCAACAGGGAAGGTCCTATTCCCGGGTAGTGTAAAAATTTTTGTGTAAATGGTTTTAAATAGTAATTTTTTATTTATCTGGAAATCCTAAAACCGGCTCTTGTTCACCCGGAGGATAGGGCAATGCTGGAGAGCAACCCGAGCGCCGGATGAAATTCTGCCGGGGATAGCGGATAATATTTTGTCCCTATCCTTTTTTGCTATCCCCGGGAGAACAAAAGCGATAAACTCAAACCGCAAGTTCCGGTTTCAACCTGTCGCTAAAGTAAATCGCAAACTGAGATAAACAAATGGGCCATGCAGGAATTGGCCTAACCCATTTTTTTGAAATATCAACTGTTGCCAGGTATATTATTTTTATCAGTGACTCATCCGTAGGGTAAGCTGTCTTGGTTTTGGTTACTTTTCTTAGTTGTCGGTGATAGCCCTCAATGGTATTAGTTGTATATATTAATTTTCGTATTTCAGCTGGATATTTGAAATAAGCTGTAAGCTCAATCCAGTTTTTTTCCCACATTCGAACGACAGTCGGGTACTTTTTGCCCCATTTGTCTTTAAATGCCTCAAACATCAGTTCTGCTTCTTCAATGTTTAAAGCTTGATAAACCTTTTTTAAATCAACCATTAGTTCCGGTTTATCTTTATATGAGATATATTTTAGAGAATTACGGATCTGATGAATGACACAGAGTTGAATCTCAGTTTGTGAAAATGTGGAGTTTATTGCTTCCGAGAAGCCGGATAAATTATCTTTACAGGCGATTAGGATATCTTGAACGCCTCTGCTTTTAAGGTCGTTACATACCCCAAGCCAGAAGCTGGCGCTTTCAGCTTCCCCAACCCAGATGCCTAATATATCTTTTTCTCCTGCAATATTGATACCTAAGACGCTATAAGCAGCTTTATTAATGATCCGGTTTTCTTTGCGCACTTTAAAATGGATTGCGTCTAAAAATACAATCGGGTAAACTCGTTCGAGTGGCCGTGATTGCCATTGGGCAATAATCGGCAGTATCTTGTCTGTAATTATGCTAACCATGGCAGCAGATACTTCAACTCCGTATATATCACGCATATGGTTTTCAATATCTCTGGTGGACATCCCTTTGGCATACATTGCTAAAATCTGGTCTTCTAATTGATTTGAGGTTCTTTCGTATTTCTTGATGATTTGTGGTTCAAACTCGCCATTACGGTCTCGAGGTATATCAAGGGTTACTTGGCCAAATCTTGTTTTAACTGTTTTTTCGCTATAACCATTTCGGCTATTGCCTGAATTATCCCCTTTGGAACTGTGCTTTTCATAACCAAGATGCTCGTTCATTTCGGCTTCAAATATTTCTTGGAGGGTGTTTTTAAATATTTCCTTGAGTTTGTCGGAAACATCGTCCATGGTTCGGCATTGTTTTGCTAGGTCCTTAATTGTTAGTTCTTTTAAATTTTGCATAAATGGTCATCTCCTTTTTGGTATTTTTGCCATTTACACAAAATTTAAGACGGTCTCTATTCCCGCTATATCATAAAATAATGAATCCTACGCGCTTTCTTCTTCATCTTTCGGCGTCCTGCCCGGATACCGGGCCCGGAGATCGTTATAAACCGTCTCCGCCTTTTGGACTTTTGACTTCTTCCCATACCGCACCGCATTGTAAAAGATCAGCACTCCGCCAAGGGCTTCGCTGCCCGCCAAAGTCATCGTGTCCGCGAGGCCTTCGGTCACTTGCAACAGCGGCTGATACATGGAGCGGATCAACTCGACCGCTTTAAAATCAGTGACCAACTCATCCACATTCAAATACGCCGGGACCAGTTCCGGGTTTTGTTGGCAATGTTCAACCCCTTTTTGGACGAAACCCATCGTCTTCATCCCCATCTTCGGCAACTCCTGCCGTTCCTCCGGCGAAAGGGTCTTCAAGTGGGGCAACAACTTGGTAACCAGCACATTAATGGCCCCCTTAATCTCCGCCAGGTCCGCCTCGGGGATGTTAAGCGATACTAAATTCGGTTGGCCCATAAATTTTCACTCCTTTTACAAGATTACCTAACAATTACATAATTAGGTTATAATTAATATAACATAATTTTCCTTTTATGGCAATAAGAAATATTCCGAATTGTTGCATGATTATTTAGTATAGAGGAATATTCGTGGCTATTATGGTAGTTTTGATTATTTGCATGTGTCTTCTGAGAATTATCAAGGAATTCGAGGATTCAGATTCAAAAGAATAGCTCCGGAGCATAAGACAGAATGTACCACGGAAAAAATTAAAATTTAAAGAAACCCAAGCTCATAAGAAGGTAATCTTTGCATAACTTTTGAAAGCCTCTTCTCGAGAGGCTTAAATTTTTGTATTCTGTCAACCCTCCAACTAGCTTCCTCCCGCAAGGGAGGAACGAAGGCAGATCAGGTATGATCCTGTAAAGCTTTGCGCGGGAAATATGTTGGACTACGGCTGATTCATGGTTTTATACTAACTTACTTATAAGGACGGCTAGGGTGAAGTTTGTTGACTAACAAATACTTTCAGGTTTGCAGTTCGTTTCTCCCTTGAGGGAGAAAGACAGAATGAGGGTTGGCCCGAAAGTTTTGTCAACCCTCCAACTAGCTTCCTCCCTGAAGGGAGGAACGAAGGCAGTTCAGGTATGATCCGATAAAGCTTTGTACGGGAAATATGTTGGTCTAAAGCTGATTCATGGTCCCCGCCCCAAAAGCTAGTCGCCGAACTGGACCGGGTGGTCGCGGAGATTGAACGGCTTAATAAAGCTGAATAGTTACCAGCTTATTAATTTGGGTAATACTTTCGGGCCTTGTTCCCAGTTACCAGTTTATTAATTCGGTTGATTTTTTCGGGTCCCGTTCCCGGTTGTTTTTCAATATCAAGCTGTAAACTGGGAACTAGCCCACAAAACCCACCCTCAGCTGTGAACTGGCAACTAACCCTCCAAAACCACCCCTCAGTTGTCAATTGACTCAATTTGAAATATCCCGCCCCAATAAGGTATAATATAACTATAATAGATCAAAAAATATTTGCATGATTTGTCCAAGCAGAGAGACCAACCAATGGTAGCATCAAGCAATCATCCACCGCAGGGTGAGCCGTTTTTTTAAGTGTAATGCTCTGAGCTTAGTTCCCAACATCAGTAATAAGCAACTACCTATCGCCTAACGCTTCCTGACCGAGGACTGTCGATTCAAAAAATCTTCCATCCCCTGGCGTACCTCACGCATCAGCGGTAATTTCGGGTTCCGTTCCAAGCTGATTCCCAGCTGGCCGCAGATTTTTTCATACAAATAATAACTGCGCTCCTGGGATACCAATAGTTTGGCCGGTAATTTCCCGATCTTGAAAATATGCCTAACTAATAGATCCAGGCATCTAAACCCTTCGGTTTGGATCTCCCGGAACATCTCATACCCAATAATCATTTTTTGATTGTGATCGAGTAAAAAGGCGACCAAAGGAAGATAGGGACGGCCCTCCTCTCTCACCGGCGCTGGCAGATAAAACACGTCGGCTTCCAGTGTCAATCCGGGTTGGGTTTTTAAGGAACGGAGTTTTTTTAACATGATTTCATTCGTAATCTCAACAGATACATAATTGGTGGGTTCGGGTTCAATCGTATGGTACTCATCGGTCCAGCTAAATGGCTGCTTACCGGCGGGAGTTCTGACTAAAAAATTAAATTGGGAAGGAGCGCCGAGTAAGTTTTGATTACTACGGACACGTAACGAAACCTCCAAAGCTTGTTGAAAAATATAAGTGAGAAAACGGCATTGGGCCGCGTTGATAAACCACGGGGAAAACCCCGGTTCATAACTACGGAAAACAGGCCACTGATTCTGCCCCCGGTATCTCAGTCCCAAGTCCTTAATGATTTTCAGATCTTCCTTTTCAAGCATCTCCCGGTCTTCGAAGGACCCCATCAGGCACTTTTGGCTGAACATTTTATCGAAATCATCATTGTCATTGTCAGGATCAGCCAACTCCAAATAACTATTGAGTCCGGCAGGTCCGGAATAAGCGGCAAGCGCTTGATGTTCGCCTCCAGCGCCCATGATGCAACAAAAAGCGATTACATCACTTTCCGGATCTTTTACGCCGAAGAGATCATCTTCCGCCATCCATTCCCAACATTTAGCTTTTTTAAATTGATCAGCAGCGGCATATAAAGCTTGCCATTCCATTATAGTTGGTTTTTTCTGGGTAGTCATTTAAATAACAACTCCTTAAATAGATAAATTTGCTCAAAGAACTAATATAAAGTTCGATATTGGTAAATAAATTCCTTTACTATGCCATCTGAACTCCGTATAATCCGACTAATCCCGGTTCAGATAATGGTTTTACCCAACAAAACACCGTCAATTATAGGGCCCAATTAGGGTCTACTCCTCATACCATCTTTCTCCTCCGGCGGAAAAAGAACTGCGGCGCTTCGGAGCTTTTGGGGGATTGGGTTTTGGGGCGACTTTGATAGAGCCTTCGTTTCTCCCGCTGCCGGGAGAAAGCAAGAATGAGGGTTAGAACAGGCAAAGGCCTCTCCAAACTTCGCAAGCAGTCTCCAACACTATCCAAGCAGTTCATACGGAGATAGACATCCTATTAACTAATGTATGTTCAATTCATTAACAATAGTTTCATCTTCTTTAATATAATTTGATATCATCTCTAAGGTTATGTCCTTATAAAATTTCTGATAATTTGTACTTTTGAATATTTCTAAAGGAGATAAATTATTTTCATGATAAATCCTTACAAAATTACAGATGGTTTTGATACATTCCAGTAAAGAATTCGCAGAATTACTTTTCATCTTTTATCCCTGTTCCTGTTTGAGTTTTTGCTCATAATGGATGGAGCGGACGCTTTGCGCATCATCTTTCGTGGAAACACAGTTTACGAAATTATTCCGTTAATGCGCCAAAATAGCTGCTATTATCAGCATAATATTTGTTCCGCAACAATCCATAAAACTCCTGCCCGGAAATAGGTTGGACTACAGTTGCTTCAAGGTTGTATACACTAACTTATAAGGATGGCTTGAGATGAATTTAGTTGGTCAAACAACTACCTGTAGAATCACAGTTCGTTTCTCCCTCGAGGGAGAAAAGATAAAATGAGGGTTGGCCCGAAAACAACGCAATACGGAAATAACATGAAATACAATCCAAATATTCATCATCGCCGGTCGATTCGATTGAAGGGTTACGACTATTCATCGCCAGGGGGTAACCATGTTAATCTTCGTCTATGGCTCCTTAATGACGGGAATGAGCAACCACTCGGTAATTTCCCCGTTTGTCCAAGGAGTCCGGGTTGCCTATACCAAAGGAACTCTCTATCATCTTCCAGACGGCTATCCGGCCCTGGTTGAGGGGAGCGGCATAGTTTGGGGAGAACTCTTCGACTTAAGGGATTCCCAAAATGCCTTAACAATTTTAGATCGCTTCGAAGACTTTTATGGTCCGGGAAACTCCCATAATTTATACGAACGCGTGCCGCAAACGGTATGGAGCGAGGATGGAACGGAATTCACCGCCCAGGTTTACCGCTGGGCAAAGCCGCTGGAGTTAAAACGGATCGGCGTCCCCGTCCCAAACGGCGATTGGCGTGAGTTTCTGAGGGAATCCCATAATTGACTTAATAAACTTACTTAGAAAATGCTTTTTACCGTGCTCGTGCTCGTAATCGTAATCGGAAAACGATTGAGTAAAGGTTGTGACAACAAAAAGAATTATTACGAGCACCGCTTCGCTGAGCACGAGCACAAAAAATACTCATTTTCATTCTTAACGTGCCCCGGCGCGCCGGGGTGGGCGACTACTTAGCAATTAATTCTATACCATAACCAGGACGGCAACCACTTACATTTTTCTTTTCCAAGTCTTCGCCTTATCCAATAATTCAAGAACATAACTGCTTTTTTGATCCGAATATGCCAGTAAGGTATCGCTACCTTTTAAGATTATCCCTCTTTTTATCTCGCCATATTTCTTCGCTTCATCGGGGTTAGCCCTCAAATAGTCCCTTAAAATGATATTGTTCTTCCACAAATCGCCGTTATATAAAACTACCGCTAAGTTAAAAGAATTTGGCTTCCTTTTCCTAAAATACAGTCTCCCTGGAACACCGGCTTCGCCAAGTGCTTCATAGCCTAATTCACCGAGATCTGACAGGGCTTTATCATCTAAAGCTAAGGAATCCACCACGATTAGAATATCAATAATCGGCTTAGCTGCCAAATTTGGAACCGAGGTGCTGCCAAAGTGCTCGATCCCCCTGATCCAATTGCCAAGTTTGCTTGCGATTAATTCCTTTTCGTTTTCATATAAGAACGGCCACTCCGGATTATAATCCTCAATATGTATTTTTTCATCAATAAGATTCATTTTGACCCTCGTGTTTTGATACTGCGGCCCGGGCTTTTCCCCAATGAACTATGCGCATGTATCATTTTCCATTCATGCTCCACGCATTCCGATATAATTCTTAGTTAGATTCGCTCAAGATTTTCAACCGTTCTTTCATCTTTAATATTTCCAGTATTTAAAGTGGATTTTGGTTCTATCAACATTACCCAAACCTCTTCTTCCGCGACTGGCAAATGTTCAACTCCTTTGGGAATAATCAGCAATTCACCTTCTTCAATTTTGATATCCCTGTCTTTAAACCGAATAATTAGCTTCCCTTTAATGACCAAAAACATTTCATCTTCTTTTTCGTGATGGTGCCAAACGAATTCACCTTTTAATTTGGCAACCTTTATGTATGATTCATTTAAATCGCCAACGATTTTCGGGCTCCAATGGTCATTGAATAAACTAAACTTTTGGATGAGATTTACCTTATCCATTTTTTCCTCTCCTTTATATACCTTTTTAACCATTATACCTCTCCATCTAGGAAGGGCGGTTAAGTTCGTGCCATGTCAGCGATTGCATTTACAAAATTTTCCCGTTAATTGCACCCGGAATTGATAATATCAGAACATACTATTGTTCCGCAATCATCCATAAAATTCCTGCCCGGCGAGAGGTTTAAGATTTAAGTTTCGTTTACGGTTCTTGCAGTAACTTTTGTCAACCCTCCAACTAGCTTCCTCCCTCAAGGGAGGAACTAAGGCGGATCAAGTATGATCCTGTAAAGCTTTGCGCTGGAAATATGTTGGACTACAGTTGCTTCATGGTTGCATACCAACTTATAAGGACGGCTTGAGATGATTTTGGTTGGCCCAATCAAATACCGACAGATTCCCAGTTCGTTTTCCCTCGAGGGAGAAAGAGAGAATAAGGGTTGGGCGAAAACGACGCAAAAAACCTTCACCAAACGGCCCTATTCGGATCTAATCTCTTGCCTGACAGTTTCAAAAGATTATTCTTTTTCGCGCTATCCTCTTTAACCAAAGTCTAAAATTGGAATTAATCAATTAATCGGTAGAGAGGAAACAGCGGTTCAGTCAAGCCTTTCGACATCGAAAGACCATAAAACCACAACTTTTTTCCGGACTAGCAAATAATGTCTAATTTTGGTATGATAAATTGAGAAGCCGGAAAACATCTATCCCGGAGGCGAGG